>CAZPMV010000023.1:0-19812 GCA_964587335.1 uncultured Anaerolineales bacterium | reverse complement strand
TACATCATCTCCGCCACCGCAGTGGATCGCTCGGGCAACCGCGGCTCGGCCGGCGTGCTGGTCACGGTGGAATGGCCGGAACCGCAGATCCTCGTGCGCCGCTCGGTCGTCCGTGACGGCAACCGGTTCGCTGTCACGCTGGACGTGCAGAACACCGGGCTGGTGGACATCCACGACGTGACCATCAGCGACCTGAGCTTTGGCTTCCAGTGTGCGAGCCAGGTGAACATGGGTGTCGGTGGCGTACTCGTACCGTACACCGGGACTGTCACCTATTCGGTCCCGGGCCGCTCTTCGACGCTGGTTGCCAACTACCTCCCCACGGTGGGTCCAGACAGCACCCTGCGCTTCATTTACCATGCCGTGCCCATCCTCTTCGCCGCCGATGAAGACCCCCTGTGGCCGACAATCGGCGACTCGCTGACTGTCTCCTACCGCTCTGGGGACAGTACCCACGACGAGCACCCGCGCACACGCTGGGCTTGCTCCGGAGAACGGCGGCTGGCCTTTGCTGAGGCCGACTACCTGCTCGTGACCAACCCCAGAGCCCTGTACGAGCACTACGCCGAGGACCAGGTGAACGAATTGCTGGCCACCATGGCCGAGCTGGCCAGCGAGAAAAACGGCGTCCTCGGTTTCCTGCCGGCCAGGATTTACAGTCACGTGCTCAAGAGCTGGATTAGCCCGGGGGGCCAGTGGGCCCGCCAACTGAGCCCGGCCTTTGACTCCCCCAGCACGCAGGATGCCTATCTGCTTTTCGTCGGCGAGACGGAAATCGTCCCTTCGTATGACTACAGCGACGTGGCCCTCAGCGACAACTACTATGCCGACGTGACGGGCGGCAACAGTCCCGAACTGATCATCGGCCGCATCATTGGCGACAGCGCCGCAGCCCTGGCTAACCCCATCCGCTCCAGCTTGCATGTACACTACGGCACAGGCTTCGACCGCCGGGCTGCTCTGGCCCTCAGCGGCTACGAGGGCGGCAGCGGCGACATCTTCCTGGCCGGCGCCGTCGCGATCGGCGAAGACCTGGAGCGTCGGGGCGTGCACACCGACCTGCTGCACTGGAGCACCTGGATCGAGCACGCCTGGACGGTGCGAGCCACGGACGACGACGCCTTTGCCCTGGGAGACATCGATGGCGATGGCATTGACGAGGTGCTTTTCGCCCGTGACGAGGAGCAGGAGGTCTACCTCTACAAACCGTCGCCGCCCATCCTCGTCGGCCATTTCCCCATTCGCTTCCACCCCCACGACGGGTTCGCCACCGGCGACCTCGATGCCGATGGCATCGACGAAATCGTCACCGCCGAAGTCGCCGAGGGCCGCCTCAACGTGTACGAGCCCGACGGCACGTACGTGGCCTGGACCATGCCGCCGTTTACCGAGTGCGATGGCCTGGCCATCGGCGACGTGCTGGGCACCGGCTGGGCCGGCGGCGAATGGTTCGATGACCGTGACCGGGACGAGATCGTGCTCATCTCCGACGACCACGATCGAGTCTACATCTACCGCCTGGGTGACAGCCGCCAACTACGCCGGGCGACCGAGTGGAGCGCGGACGCTAACTTCACCCGTTACGATGGCTTTGGCGTCGGCGACGTCCGTCCATACAACCCAGGAGACGACGAGGGATGGAGGAGGGACGAGATCGTCATTATCCGCGACGATGACCAGGATATCTACCTCTACGACGCTGACGGGCGGAGGCTGGCCCGACTGGACGATCTCGCTGACGAGGACTCAGTCGACGTGCGCTACACCCCGTACGATGGCTTTGCCATTGGGGATGTGGACGACGACGGCCTGGACGAGATGCTGGTGGTCTGCGACGAAGACGACAAGCTATATGGCTACGGTTATGACCGGCGCGAGGTAGGCGAAGGTGCCGACCGGCGCTGGGTGGACTGGAAAGGTAACAGGATGTACACGCGCTATTTCGATGGCTGGTTCCACGGCGTACGCCTCACCGGCAGTCCCACCCGCCACGACGGCGTGGCCATCGGCCGGGTGATGGCCGGGGACAATCGCAAGCTGGCCATCCTCCGTAACCGCAACGGCGACAACAGCAGCTTCCAGGTGCTCGTGCCCACCTGGGATGACGCCGACGAGTGGGCCAACGAGCGCGTGAACCGCTATGCCGATGACATCAGCGTGATCGCCGTGCGCGGACACGGCAATCCCTGGGGCGCTTCGCCCATCGGCTACCCGAGCGATCACTTGTGGGGCACCTTCGCTCAGCATCCCTTCGTCCTTTCGTTGTCCTGTCTGACCGGCCACTACAACGATGCTGGCTACCTGGACCGCAGTTTTGGCGAGGTGGCTTTCGCTCACGGGGCAGCCGTTTTCATCGGTGCCACGGAGGTCTCCTACAGCAGCAAGAACGGCGAGACGGCCAGGCGCTATTTCAATGAGTGGGATCTCGACAGCGTGACCGCCGGCAAGGGTTTCCGCCAGTACGAGCGGGCCAGGGGCTGGGATTACTGGGTGAAGGAGTACAACTATTACGGCGATCCCAAGTTCGGCGCGAGCGGCACGGAGGGAGCTGCCGCCAGGGCTGCCGCCGTGCCCCTGCCTCCGCCCTCCACACTGAACGTTGCCATCCCCATGTACATGGTGGAAAGCGTGCAGGAGCTGGACTATGTCGACATCCCGGGGGGCGAGGTGCTGCTGGAGGATTACCAACCCAGGGTGCCCTTCTACGTGGAGCGGCTGGACCTGCCGGCCGGCTACCGTGTGCAGGACGTGCAGTTGACGCAGCGCGCCGGAGCCTCCACGGCCACCGACCTGCACCCGCCCATCGTTCTGCCGGTCACCGACACCCCGAAGATGAAAAGCCCTCTCCAGCCGGCCCATGCCCTGGCCCGGCACGAGGAATGGCATCCGGTGGAGGAGTTCGCCTGGACTATGCTGCCCCATGCCGATGGCACGTCACAACTGCTGTTGACAATCTATCCGTTCTACTACAACGCGCTGACCACCGATGTGCGCTTCTACGACGACTACCAGTTCCACATCGACTATACCGTCTCGTCGGTGACCATCACCCACCTGGCTGTGGACAAGACGGTCTACGCACAGGGCGAAACCGCAGCGGTGGAGATCGAGTTGCACAACGCGGGCGCATTGCAGGACGTGGTGGTGGACACTGCCCTGCGAGCCTACGGCTCCGACGAGTGGTTGGATGGCCTGCTGCTGCGCACGCTGACCAACCTCAGCGGCAGAGCCTCGTTCTCAGCGCAGTGGGACAGCAGGGGCTTCGCCCCGGGTGAATACTATGTGCACGCCGTGCTGCGGGGGGCCAGCGGCGAGCTCCTGGACGTGGCCACTACGCCCTTCCGGCTAGGCATCGTCGCTGGCGAGGTGGTTGGCTTGACCGCCACACCGCAGCACTTTGCACCTGGCGACGACATCGCCATCACCCTGGAGGTGCGCAACGCGGGAACGGTCCCCCTGTCGGGGACGGCGGTGATCCAAATCAACGATGCCAGCAGCACTGCGCTGGAGCTGTTCCACGATCCGTTCGTGGGTCTGAGCCCTGGCAGCACGCGCTCCTTCGAGCACGTGTGGGACACGGCTGGGCAACGGTTCGGTGCATACACTCTCCTCGCCTACGTTCTGTATGACGGAACCTGTAGCGCTCCGCAAGTGACGGTGGTCAGCAGCGAGCCCGAGCACCAACTGTTCCTGCCCATCGCGCGCAGGAGCAGTCGGTAGCACAGCCCAAGAGCGGTTGTCAGTAAGTCTAGCCGTGGAGGAACCCGTCCCGCCCACCGCGGATGCTTCACCAAGCCAGGATGGCTCAAGACCCGCTGGGTCTGGCAGGCCCAGCGGGTCTGGGCTGTTTATTGCTCGCTCAGCGCTAGCCTGCCTACGGACGTGCGAGCGCGTCCAAAGGTGTCCGATGGATGATTTGAGAATAACTCGAATCAATGGTATCATCAAGGGTCAAGAAATCACCCCATGCACATCCACCGTTTGGATCCACCCGAACGGCGTGACGTGCGTCGCCACATCTCATCTGAACACAAGAGGAGAATAGACGTGTCCACGACTATGTCGGCCCCAACGTCCACTAGGCGTGAACGCTGGGCGTGGTATCTGTACGATTTCGGAAACTCGGCCTACGCCGCCGTCGTTCTGCTGGCAATCTTCTCGCGCTACTTCCAGGAGGGAGTTGTCGGAGGAGAACAGGGCTCGCGGCTGTGGGGGATAGCTGTCGGCATCGCTATGCTCACCGTGGCGGTCACCGCTCCGGTGTTGGGCGCCATCGCCGATTTCTCCGGGGCCAAGAAGCGTTTCCTGCTGTTCTACACCTCTATGGCCGTGCTCTTCTGCGGGCTGCTTTTCTTCGTCCAGCAGGGGAACGTCGTTATGGGCATGCTGTTCTTCATCCTGGCCGAGATCGGCTACCGGAGCGCACAGGTTTTCTACAACTCACTGCTGCCGGAGATCGCCGCCCCCGATGAAATGGCCAGAATCTCCGGCAATGGCTGGGCGATCGGGTCGGTTGGCGGCATCATTTGCCTGATCATCGTCCTGGTGCCCGTGGTGCTGACAGACAGCAGCAACCTGGTGATACGGCTGTCGTTGGTCTTCACGGCAGTGTACTTCGCGGTCTCCTCTCTCCCGATCTTCCTGTGGCTGCGGGAACGCGCCGAAGCACAGGCTCTTCCAGAAGGCGAAACCTACCTGAGCCTAGCGTTCAAACGTCTGTCACACACACTGAAGGCTATTCGGAGTTTCCGGGAATTCATCAAGTTCATTATCGCCTTCTTGATCTACAACGATGGCGTTCTGATGATCCTGGATTTCGGAGCCATTCTCGGCGGCATACTGTACGGCATGGGTGAGCAAGAGTTGATCATCTTCATGATCCTCGTGCAGGTGGCCAGCGTCGCCGGGGCCTACCTCTTCGGGATGCTGGCCAATAACCTCGGCGGCAAGCGATCTCTGATCGTTTCGCTCCTGCTGACGATCACCCCAGTTTTCTGGCTGTACTTCACCCATTCCAAGCTGCAGTTCTACTTCATCGGGGGGCTGGTAGGATTTGCACTGACCGGTGTGCAGTCCGTCAGCCGCACGATGGTGGGGAGGTTCGCTCCCCCAGGACAGAGTGCTGAGTTCTATGGCTTCTTCGCCGTGGCTGGCCGCACATCATCCTTCATTGGCCCGACGATCTTCGGCATCCTGGCCGCCGAGGCCACTCAGCGGTTCGAGGCAGTGCGGGGATTGACAGGGCTAGCAGCAGAGCAAGCAGGGCACCGGGTGGCCCTGTTCTCCATCGCTGCATTTCTGGTAGTCGGCCTGTTGCTGCTGTTGCTCGTCAACGATGTGAAGGGGCGTGCAGCAGTGCTGCCGGAAAGCAAGGTGTCCTAGCCATGGAGACACCTGATTCTGAGTTCCGGCACCCACGCCGCCGTCTGATGCGCGCTGTGTTGCAGCGGCTGGCCCGCGTGGCCTTAGCGCTCCTCTCCGACCTGCAGATCGTCGGGCAAGAGAATCTGCCCGAAAAAGGTCCTCTCTTGGTGGTCGCCAATCATTTCAGTTTCATAGACCCTGTGGCTATGATACGGACAGTCCCTTGGCCAATGGACTTTGTCGGCGGCTTCCAGATGCCCAACGCACCTAGTTGGGTCACCTGGATCCCCAAGCTGTGGGGCTACTACCCCGTCTACCGAGGCACCGCCTCGCGCTATGCGCTGCGTGCTGCGGAAGCTGTGCTGGCACAGGACGGCGTGCTGGGCATCTTCCCCGAAGCCGGCAATTGGGCGACGGTGTTGCGCCCCGCTCGTCCCGGAGCGGCCTTTCTGGCCGTCCAGACAGGTGCCCCCATTTTGCCGATGGGCTTCGCTGGCTTGCTCGATGTCTTCCCGCACCTCCGCAGGGGGCGGCGCGCTCGCGTCACGGTACGGATCGGTGAGCTCTTTGGTCCATTCCAGGCGGCGGGCCGGGGACGAGCACGGCGTCGCCAGTTGGACACCATCGGCCATGAGATCATGCAGCGCATCGCTGAACTGATTCCCCCCGAGCGGCGCGGGCACTATTCAGACGATCCGGCCATCCGCGCTGCCGCCCAGGGCACGGAGATCTATCCCTGGACTGCTGCTCCCGAGGGCTGAAGATGCGGGGTTGTCAAAACTCATCACAAGTCCGATTTCTGCTCGTTTCGGGGAAGCCCCTCCATCATGAGCCCATCGTCTGCTACGGCGCTTTCGTCATGAACATGAGGGAGGAGATCAAGCCGACGCGCAGAGGCCTTCGCAAGGGGGCTTTCGTATAGTAGTGACCTGCAACATTAGCCGAACCGTAGTGGCCCCGACCTGCTTGCCTCCACAGGCCGGGGTCATCTGCGCTACCCCTCCGGATTCAGCACGCGACCGACGAACAGGATCGTGCCTGTGCTGTTATCGCCAATCACGAAAAGGAAAGGACGATCCAGTTTCATCACAACAGCAGGCTCCTCAATGATGGCCGACAGTTCCATGATCACTGCCGTCGCTGCCGCTGCTTCGGTGCCCTCTTCGTCCACGGCGACAAAGGCCTTGTGCAGGACATCGCTGATGAACAGATCGCGGTTCCCGGTCATGCCCGAGAAGTCGGCGCCCCGAAACGCACTGGGCATCCCCATCTCAATCAGACTTTCGGCCACGCTAAAGGCCGACTCGAACGTGAACTTCGGGACCGTGATCTTCACCTGCTGAGACTCGAAGCTCTCCATGATACTCGCCAGGAGTTCCGGCGAAAACACCTCCTCTACCTCCGCAAAGCGTCCCTCCTCTGGCAACACGAAGACCATGACCATGTCCGCACCTCGGTAGGGCAGAGCAGCAGCCTGGTAGCCAATACCTTCAGTGTACTCGATCCATCCCGACTGAGTCATCATCGGCACGGTGACTGTGCTTCTATCCATGAGGTTGAACGTATCGTCGTGGGTCTTGCTCTTTTCAAAGGGTGTCACCCACTTCCCGTTGAAGTAGATGGCATTGGTGAGCACCAGGCGAGTCGCCGCACCGAGCGCCCCCTGCGGGATCAAGTCCTTGATCTTCTCTTCCGTCTGGTCGCTGACCCAGCGGTTGATGGTCTGCCGAGCAGCCTCCGCCTCGTTCACGAAGTCCTGCGTGCGCAGCCCGGCCCCATAATTCTCAGCCAGCGTGTCCAAGAAGGCGGAGAGGAACTCGTACCCCTCTTGCCCCCAGATGGCGTTGGCGATGTTGATCTGGAAGCCATCCTCGCCCTCTTCATCGTAGCTGGTCAGCGCTGTGTCCAGCGCATTGAAAGTGGAATGGAGCCGCGCCTGTGGCAGCGTGTAGTGCAGCGTCTCCGCCATCTGCTCCTCGGTCACACCGCGGGCGCCAGCGTAGGTCATGGCCAGCGCCAGAGAGATGCTGTAGGGCGAATAGAACAGGTTGCCGTCCTGCTCCCTGCTCAGCATCTGGTACAGGTTGAAGGCAAACGCACTGTTGCCCGCCTCCAGTTCGGCCAGATCACCCCCCGGCACATCCAGTGACGTTAGCCGCTGCTTCTCCGAGCGTATGACTTCTCCTGCCGACACCGATCTGCCCGGCCAGGCAGCGCAACCGGCCGGGCCGAGCATGGCGATCAGGGCCAGTATGCTGAGTACCTTGTTGTTCATCGTCTTTTCTCCCTTATGCTGTATTGCTGTGCGTTCATTTGATGACAAGCACTGTCAGGGCAAACGTCCACTCCGACTTCATGCCTCCCTCCCAGGGCTGGCCATATTCGACGGACACAGCGCTCTGGCCCTCCTTAAGCGCCTTGAACATCCACACCTCTTGGCCTGGAGTCCCCGGAGGAGGTGGTGATTTGCCTTCAAGAGCGACATACTTGTGGCCTACTTGCTCTAGCACAGTCTGGTCACCTATCATTGCCTCCTCCCATTTGAAGCCTGTTGAGGCATTAGAGCAAAGAGTCACTGTGAACGAGTTACCGACAGGAACTTCGATCTCTTTGCTGATGTGCTGCATCTCATAGAAGCGGTCACAGGGAACCTCTACAGATCTCTGCGAGGAGCAAGCAAAGAGGTAGGGTGAAATGGCAATCATGGCACACATCAAGATGAGCTTTTTCATTTGCGATCGCCTGCGATCTCCTTGTCCTGTTCTTGGCGTTGCACAACTCAGCGCCACTGCTATTGTAGACGGATTGAGAGGCCAGAAGGTTCCGAAGCCAGCGGCAGAACATGCGAGATCCTTTGCCATAGCAACTCGTGACAGCCATATCCCCCAGTTTGGCGAAGAACGCAACGTATGCTATAATCGCGCCGTTCAAACTGGCGTCATAGCCAGCGTTGTCTTACTGCACGCACCCAGCGTGCCTCGCCGTCCGCAAGGGCTTTCCACAGAAGGAGGTGATGCCCTCCGGAGTCTGGAAGTCGTGAGCTGTGATCGTCAGTGGGGCAGCAGCTCATCGCCGCTGGCCGCGGAGACGTTCCATCACCCTCCTGGCCACAGCGACCCAGCTCAGTGTCTGACCTTGATTCCTACTGTTCTCCCCACCTTTTCGACCTCTCGGTGAGGCCTGAAGAGCGGTTTTGGCAATGAGCCCGTGGTTTTTCCACGACCGAATAGTCCTGTCTTCTCGCTTCGCCACATCTACTGCAATACCACATTTCAGGAGCAAACTAAATGGCTAACGTAACGTATGAGCACGTCACCAAGAATTTCGGCGAGGTCGTCGCCGTCAACGACATGAGCATAGAGGTTCAGGACAAGGAGTTCCTGGTACTGGTAGGCCCCTCGGGCTGCGGCAAGACCACCGCCCTGCGGCTGTTGGCCGGCCTAGAAGAGATCACCGAGGGCAGCATCTACATCGACGACCGCATAGTGAACGATGTCGCCCCCAAGGATCGGGACATCGCCATGGTGTTCCAGTCCTATGCTCTCTATCCGCACATGAGCGTCTACGACAACATGGCCTTTGGCCTCAAGCTGCGCAAAACGCCCAAGGCGGATATTGACCGCCGGGTGAAGGATGCTGCCGACATGCTGGGCATCGGCCAGTTGCTGGACCGCAAGCCCAAGCAGCTTTCCGGCGGCCAGCGGCAGCGCGTCGCCGTGGGCCGGGCCATCGTGCGGGAACCCAGGGTCTTCCTCCTCGACGAGCCTCTGTCGAACCTGGATGCCAAGCTGCGCGTTCAGACGCGCGCCGAACTCTCCAAGCTGCACCTGCGGCTGGGCACCACCTTCATCTACGTCACCCACGATCAGGTGGAGGCCATGACCATGGCCACCCGCATCGCTGTGATGAAGGATGGCCTCCTGCAGCAGCTCGACACGCCGCAGATCCTGTATGACAGCCCAAGCAACATCTTCGTCGCCGGCTTCATCGGCAGCCCCTCCATGAATTTCTTCGACGTCACCCTGGTGGAGAGCGATGGCCGGCTGTTCGTGGATGGGGGTACATTCCGCCTGGAGATACCGGAGCACAAGATCGCGACCCTGCTGCCGTACAAGGGCAAGGAAGTCATCGCCGGCATCCGCCCGGAGGACATTCACGCCAAGCCCTACCTTCCTACCGACATCATTCAACAGGACATGAAGGCCGAGGTGGAAGTGACCGAGCTGATGGGCAACGAGATCTTCGTTTACCTCCTGACGGGGAAGAAGAGCTTCATCGCCCGCGTAGATCCACGCGCCAGCGGTCGGCCCGGCGATCAGATCGAACTGGCACTGAACATGGCCAACGTGCACATCTTTAACCGGGATACCGAGACAGCGATCATCTAGGTCGCCGCAGCCGCGGTATCAGCACCACGTCATCAGCAAGGGGATAGGCTGGGATACCGGCCTATCCCCTTTGCTGCAAGCTTCGATCACCGCACCAGCAGCACCTAATCGTCGTGCTGTCTTGATTGCCTAAGAAGAAGGAGCACACTATGGCAAACTTTAACTTGATGCGCAGGCTGGCACATCCTGGCGAGAGCAAGATCGTGCTCTTTGTCATGGACGGTCTTGGCGGACTGCCCATCGAACCGGGCGGCCCCACGGAACTGGAAGCCGCCCACACCCCCAACCTGGATCGCTTGGCCGCCGAAGGCTGCTGTGGGCTCAGCCAGCCCATCGCGCCGGGCGTCTCCCCCGGCAGTGGGCCGGCGCATCTGGCTCTCTTCGGCTACGATCCGCTGGTGTACGACGTAGGGCGTGGCGTTCTCTCGGCCCTGGGCATCGGCTTCGACCTGCAGCCCGACGACGTGGCGGCGCGGGGCAACTTCTGCACCGTTGACGAACAAGGGCTGATCACCGATCGCCGCGCTGGTCGCATCCCCACCGAAGAGGGCGAACGGCTGACGGCCAAGCTGCGAACGGGCACGGCGCTGGGAGGATACGACATCTTCGTGCGGCCGGTCAAGGAATACCGTTACCTGTTCGTCCTGCGCGGCCCCGGCCTCTCCGAGGCACTGAGCGAGACCGACCCGCTGGTGGTCGGCAAGCCCTCGCTGCCGGTGCGGCCGCTGGACGATAGCGCCGAGGCCGCCCATTCGGCTACGCTGGTGAACGAATGGCTAGACCAAGCGAGAGCATTGCTCGCCGATGAGTATCCGGCCAACTCCCTGAACCTGCGTGGCTTCGCCAAGGACCCCGGCTTCCCCAGATTCCCCGATGTCTTCAAGCTGCGCGCCGGCGCCATCGCCGTCTACCCCATGTATCGGGGCGTGGCCAAGCTGGTGGGCATGGATGTGCTGGATGCCGGGGCAAACATCGAGGAGGAAATCGCCGCTCTGCGCCGCCATTGGGCGAAGTATGACTTCTTCTTCGTGCACTTCAAGTACACCGACAGCCGCGGCGAGGATGGAGACTTCGAGGCCAAGGTCAAAGAGATCGAGAAGGTAGACGCTTTGTTGCCCCGCATCCGCGACCTCAATCCCGCTGTGCTCATCGTGACGGGCGATCACTCGACGCCCGCGCTGCTCAAGTCACATTCCTGGCACCCTGTGCCTACCATCCTGTGGTCTCCCACCTCCCTGCCTGACAACGCGCGCACCTTCGGCGAGCGAGCCTGTGTGACGGGGGCTCTGGGCATCTTCCCTGCCGCCGACCTGATGCCCCTGGCCCTGGGGCACGCACAACGGCTGAGCCGGTATGGGGCATGAGTCGGTAGATTGCTAGATTGGCAAAGTGGTAGACTGGCGAAATGGGTAGACTGGTCGGAAGGAGGATCCGATGGCCAACAGTTGGCTGTCAGCGGAAAAGCGGAAGAAGCGGAAGGAAACAGAGAAGATCGACAACACCAATGAGCTATTGCTGGGCTGGCCCGGCATGGCCCTGGACGCTCTCGAGGCGAAGCTGCAAGGGCAGGGAAGCGCATCACTGGAAGCCCTTTTCGGCGCCCAGGAGGCGAACGAGATGCGCGAGACAGCGGCTGCACCAGCCCTCACTCGCGCCGCTGGCCAGCGACCAAACATCGTGCTCCTCCCCGGCATCATGGGCTCGCTGTTGCAGAGTGTGGAAGGGCTCGTGGAGTTGCTTTGGGTCAATCCCCTCGTCTTCACGCGCGGCCTGATCAACCTCTTGGAACTGGCGGATGACGGGGAAACCGACGCTAACCCGCGGGTGAAGATCGTGGCTACTGGCCTGGAGATGTTGTCCTATGCCAAGGCTACGCTAATGCTGCGCAAGCAGGCCAATCCCTTCCTCTTCCCCTACGACTGGCGTCGCGACATCCGCACTGCCGCCGGCCTGCTACATCAGGCGCTGAACCGTTGGGCAGCGAGCAACGGATACCGCCGCTTCACCCTCGTCAGCCACAGCCTGGGCGGCCTCGTCAGTCGCACTTATCTGGCACTGTTCCCCGAGGAAGCGGAGCGTCTCGTGGAGCGAGTGATCCTGCTGGGCAGCCCGGCCTACGGGATAGTGAATGCTGTGCAGAACCTAACCACGGGCAACGACTTGATGCAGTTGGCCCACAAGCTAAACGACGACAACCAGGGAGACCGACTGGTGCGGAGTATCACCGCCCTCTACCAACTCCTGCCGCCACCGCCAGATCTGTTCCCGGCCGACAGGCAGTATCCCTGCGATTTCGACCTCTACGACGCCGCTGCCTGGCAGTCAGCCGATGAAGCCGAAATCCGCCAGAACAGCCTGAACCGCGGGAAGGCGCTCCACCAACTGCTGGCGGCCTCGGATCCACACGTGCCGATCATCCAAATCGCCGGGTACGACCAGGCAACGCTGATTGCCATGCGTGGCACACCCGACGCGTTGCAGCCAGTGGTCGTGTCTCACGGCCCCAACAGCGGCGATGGCGTCGTGCCCCTCTGGTCGGCAACCCTGCCAGGGGCGGAGATGTACTACGTGCGTCTCGCCCACGACAAGCTACAGAAAGACAATCGAGTCCTCAGGGCTGTGCTCGATCTAGCACGTGGCGGCGAAGCTGACCTGCCCCGACAGATGGAGCCCCACCGCGGCCCGGTCATCACGGCTCGCCCCCCCATCATCGACATGGACGGTGAAGCCAACCGGCTGCGAGCAGCCATCCAGGAGGGCAGAGCCACAGGGGACGACCTGGCGCAACTGTTCCTCGCCTTGTGAGCGCATGAGCTACATTTTGGGCCTCTGTGGGGCCTCTGTGGAGATAAAGATCACCGTCTCTTTGTCAGCGCGGACAAAGTAGGAGCGGAAAGCCGCGGTTTCCTGGAGTAGCTCTCTGCACTGAGCCGCTGTCTGAGATAAGTCGCCGCGCTCGGCTCGATGCCCTTCGGCCAAGTGCAGCTTGTTACCTTCCTCTGCAAGGACCGTTAGAAGTCCCCGGCCCTCAAGCCAGGCCAGCCCTGCTCTCGCGGTCGTCTCCCGATGTGCAGTCGCAGCCGCCAGCATAGGCAAGCTGACCCGTCCACCCTCGGAGCTCAGTGCATGCCTGACCAGGCCCGCCAAGCGTTCCAGGAACTCCTTCGCATAGTTCAGGCCAGGGTCAACTCCGAAGAGATAGACTCTCTCTGGTGTTGTCCTCTCCAGTACGGCTCGAAGCAGTTCGTGGCTGGGGGGGGTGGTCCAGATGACCAGACACCTCGACGGTCCCAGCCTATGGCGGTCCTGTCCCCCTACCTCTGCCCTGTGTGCGGCCTCGGCCCATACCTCAATGTCTTCTTCGGCCCGCAGATGTTCAAGCACCTTCAGGGGATCGGACACCTGGCGGTAATCCACGACCTCTACTACTGTCGGCGTTGGGCGCAGCGGCGTGGGGGCTTCCTCAGGTTGGTCGGGGATTGGACGAGCATCGACCCACTGCACCTGCACCGCCCGCTGTCCGCGGTAGTTACTGGCCCGCACAACGTAGGCCAGGTCAAAACGGCCCTCGGGCAGTGGTGAGCCGGCGCCTCGCCACCACATCACCTGCTGGGACGTCCCAGCTTCATCTTGAGCCTCAGCTTCGGCCTCAACCGTCAGCAGCAGGTGATCCTCGTTGCGGCCGACGACGCGTTTCTTGGCCACCCGGACCCCTCGGGACACCAGTGTCAGTGGCGGGTTGCCTGACCCAAAGGGTGCCAGCCTCTCGATTTCCTCCACCAGTTCAAGAGAAAGGTCCGCCAGCGCCAGGTAACCATCGATCTGTAGGGGCGGGTCTCCAGACCCGCCCCTACTCCACTCAGCAAGCATCGCCCAAACGGTGTCCGAGAGGGCCGCGCGCAACGCGGGGATTCGCTCCGGCTCGATTGCCAGCCCAGCAGCCATGGGGTGGCCGCCGAAGCTGACTAGCATCTCCTGGCACGCGGCAATCGCCGCGGAGATGTTGCACCCCGCTACAGACCGGGCCGACCCACGGGCCAGCCCATCACGTGGCGTGGCAATGAGAATAGCGGGACGTCCGTACCGTTGCGCTAGGCGACCCGCCACTATGCCCAGAACGCCTGCGGGCCACGATGGGTGGCTCAGCACCAGCGCAGCGTACTCCAGCAACGAGGGGTCCCGTTCGATCTGCGCCAGCGCTCCCTGAGTGACCTGGTTGGCCAGCAGCTTGCGCTGGGCATTCAGCCCTTCCATTTCGGTGGCCAGGGTGCGGGCGCGAGTCAGATCCTGAGTGGTCAGGAACTCGACAGCAACGTTGGCGTCGGCCAGGCGGCCCAGCGCGTTGAGGCGGGGAGCCAACCCGAAGCCGATGTGCTCCTCGGTAAGCCACGTGGGGTTGATCTCGGCGGTCTCTATCATCACCTGGAGCCCCAGCCGCTGGGTGTGACGCAGCAACTCAAGGCCTCGCTGGAGCAGGTAGCGCGTGTCCCCGACCTGTACCGCCACATCGGCCACGATGCCCAAGGCCACCAGGTCCAGATGCTGGGCCACGTCCCCGGGCCGACCCGCCCGGTCGTAAAGGGCCTCCGCCAGTTTGTAGGCACATCCGACTCCCGGTAGCTGTCGCAGAGGGTGAGTGGCGGGGAGCATCTTGGGGTTGACCACAGCGTGGGCCTCGGGGAGAACGGGGGGCAGATCGTGGTGGTCGGTGACGACGACGTCCACGCCCTGCGCCTGGGCATAGGCGATAGCCTCGTGGGCGGTGACGCCAGTATCGCACGTCAGGACCAGCTCAACGCCCTCTCCGATGAGCCGCTTCAATGAAGAGAGGTGGACGCCGTGGGACTCCCGCTGGCGGTGGGGGATGTAGAACCGAACGACCGCTCCGAGCTCCCCCAGCGTGGAGACCAGGAGCGTCGTCGCCGTCTCCCCATCAACGTCGAAGTCGCCCCACACACAAATCTCCTCCCCCCTCCTGATGGCCTCCTCCAGCCGCTCCACGGCTCGATCCAGGTTTGGGAGGTCGGAGGGAGGGGAGGGCTGGTAGCGGTCAGGGTCGAGGAAGGCCTTCGCCGCCGCGACGTCGGTGAAACCCCGCCGGGCAAGGGTCTGGGCTACCAGCGGGTGCCCGCCGACGGCGGCACGGAGAGCTTTCGGCACATTGATGGCCGGAGGGTCAATCCACTCTGTCATTCCATTTTCGTTCCATGACTCTACCGAAGAAACTGCCAGACTCGCCACTGAGGCACAGAGGGTTTGAGGTGTCTCTCAAGGGATCTATGCCTTTTGCGTTTGCTGCTGAACAATTTTGAGTTCCACCTTGGTTTTCCCTCTGTGTACTCCGTGTCTCTGTGGCTGAATGACCTTTCTCAGGGGAGTCTTACATCCATTCCGCGCTAGTACTCGATCTCTGCGATCTGCTCCAGGTCCAGGGAGATGTCGAGAGCATCGCCCAGTAGGGGCGGGTCTCCAGGGGCGGGTCTGAGACCCGCCCCTACCTCGTCAAACCGGCCGGCAGCGACCCCGCGCTGGCACAGGGAGCGATAGGGACAGTAGCGGCAACGGCGCTCGTTGGCGGTGCGGGGGAAGAACTCGTCGCCCAGTCCAGCGATCTCCTCCACCAGAGCGGTCAGGTAGGCCGCGTCCGTCTCGTGCCGAGCCGCGTCATAGGCGAAGTGCTCGGGGTCGGCTGGGAAATCGGCGAACCAGTAGATCATCGTTACTTGCCTAGGCGCAAGTGCCCGACCGCCATTCAGACGTGCACCGGCCACGACCACAAGGTAGGGATAGACCTTCGTCTGCAGCCGTTCCTCCAGCCACCGGCGCGGCGTGCGCTTGCGAGAGGTCTTCCAGTCCACGATGACCACCCGCTGCTCGGGATCCACGGCGACCAAGTCGTACTTGGCCAGCAGGCGATAGCCGCCCAGTGGGGCAGAGAGCACGATCTCGGGATAGCGCACCGCAGGCAGGTTGGCCGGGCGGCTCTCCAAGTAGTTGCGCCACCAGTGGAGGAGGTCCATATTTTCGTTCCTTTCGTGTCTTTTGCTGGCTGCCGTCGTTAGCTGTGCCGCAGGGACGCCTAGCGCGTGCTGGTGGACCAGGCGGTGGAACGCAACTCCCTGCTGGAGGTAGCGCTCGTTCTCGAGGAGCGGTTCCACCTCGATGGCGGGCCAGGCGACCCTCTCTACGTAGCGCAACTGAAAGCGACGGGGACAGTCCACATAGTCCTGCAGGCTGCCCTGGCTGAATGCGAAGTCAGTCGGCAGAGGCATGTTTGTACTTCTCCCAGAACGTTTGCAGGGCAATGAACGGGACCGCTGGCTGCTGGCCGCCCTTTCGCCCTGTGTTCCAAGTGATGATCAACTCCTTCTTGGCCCGCGTGATCCCCACGTACAGCAGCCGCAGTCGCTCGGCGACATAGAGCAGGCGCGCCTCCCGGGTCGCCTCGCCCTCCTCGTGGGTAGCTATTGGGCCCCGCAGGAGCAAGGCATCCAGTTGAGCCAGGGCTTCTGCCTCCAGGTTCAACCGCTCGCGGATGAACCACTTCTCGGCGATGTACCTGTCGTGGGACTGCCCGGAGGGGAAGTTATAGTTGTTGACGGACATCAGGTAGACCCGGTCCCACTCCAGTCCCTTGGCCTTGTGAACAGTGGCCACAACCACCTCACCCTTGTGCCGCTCGGGGTCGAAGCCAGTGTCGTCTTCGCTCAGCCCCAGGAAGCGGCGTTCGTTCTTGGCGATCACCGCCAACTCGTCGGTGAGCTCTGGAAGCTGCCACTCAGGATGGGTTTCGCTCGCCCGGCGCAGGAGTCCCGCCAGCTTATGGGCCACCGCCAGGTCAACCGTCTTCTGGAACAAGTCCTGGGCCAGCGTAAGGATCAACTGGTCGATGGGAAGCAGGGTCGCCCCCTGCCAGCGTCGGACCAACTTGGCGAATGCCAACAACTGCTCTCTGCCCCCAGGGACTTCGGTTAGGTCCAACTCATGCAGCCAGTCCCTGCCGGCCCGCGGCCACAGGAAGTCCTCGACGCGGCGGCAGCTCCGCAGTGTCCTGGCAACCTTCTCAGAACGTGCGTTTGCCTCAGGGTCCTTCCGGTCCTCCCGCCGCCAGACCTTGTAGACTCTGGCCAACTTCTTGGAACTGGATGGGTCCGCCAGGTAGTTCACGACGTTGCCCAGAGCACCTGCTGTCTCCCGCGTAGCCTGGGTGCTGCGCAGGAGCTCGACGTGCTTCATGCCCCGTTGCTTGAGCTCGGCGATCACGGCGAATCCTCGTTTGTTGCGCGGCACGAGGACAGCTACAGTCTCCTCTGGGTGATCGGGTAGCCATCGGGCCAGGGACCTCACAACGTTTAGCATCTCCTCCTGCGGAGTGAACTTGCGGGTGATGAGCTGTACCTGGTCCGGGTTGTCAGCCGGATTCGGCTGCGAGTCGCCAGGTGGCGTGGGCTTGATGTGGGTGGGGGCGAGGGCATCCCGAACGACGGTCTCCAGCAGGGGATGCTCCTGCCGCGCCCAATCAACCAGGTGGTTGGCCAGATCCATGATGCTCTGGGTCGAGCGGCCGGAGTTGGGCAGTTGCTTGGCATCGACACCGGGCTCCTCCAGAAAGCTGCGTAGGAACTGCGGGCTGGCGGTGGTGAAGGTCTCATAGATGGCTTGGTTGGGATCGCCAACGCGCACCCAGTTCCCGTTGGGGCCAACCAGCAGCCGCAGGATCTCCTCCTGTACCCGGCTGCTATCTTGCGCTTCGTCCTCCAGGATGAATGGCCAACGATGGCGCAGCCGCTGCAGGTACTCCTCGTCTAGCCGCAGGGCCTGGAGCGCCAGGCGGATGAGGTCATCGAAGTCAACGGCGCCGCGGTAGGCCAGGGCCCGTTGGTAGTCAGAGTAGATCGCCCACCCCATTTCCACAAGGGGAAGTGGCTGCGGGAATCCATCCAGGCTCTCACGCAGCTCCGCCACCGTTTTCTGCCGGTCCTTGGCTTGCTGCATAAGGCTGTTGGCGATGCCGCTGACCACCTCCGGCCACTTGTCTCGCCGAACCCAAGCGCGCCGATCTCCCTCCAGATCGCCATCCAGGAAGTCGTCAGCAACATGGGGATTCGCCCGCAACCAGGCCTCCGCTGCATCCTGCCGTATCCGGTCGGCCGCCCGCTCGTCGATGATGTGGAAGTCGTCCGAGAGGCCAATCAGCCCAGGGTGCTCTCTCACGATGTCGTGGGCCAGCCCGTGCAGGGTGCGCACCCGGTAGCCCAGGTTGGGCAGCAGATGCCGCTCCTGGACAAAGGTGGCCACCCGGCTGGCGAAGTTGTTCACGGCGGAGTTGACCAGCGTCACCACCAGAACCTCCTGGTCGTCCTCCATCACGCCTCTGTCGATGATCTGGGCGGCCAGCAGCGAGAGCGTGTAGGTCTTGCCACTACCAGGCACAGCCGAGATGCCCATCCTGCCACGTTCGTATTCCAGGATCTCCCGCTGCTTCGGACGAGGCTCAAGCATTGCCCGCCCCCTCCTCGACTCGCAACTGCCGTAGCATTCGCTGTATCGCCCGCAGTAACTCCCCCTTCTGCTCGCTGCCGCTCTCGCCCAGTTCGCATAGTCCCAGGCAGATCTTGCGCCGGCAGCGGCGGACCAGCCCCTGAGTGAGACGGAACAGTCCGTCTTGGCGAGTCTTGGCCTCGTCGGCGTCAGTCCAGACCTCATCACGCGGCCAATGGCGGCTAAGGACGTAGGGCTGCGTAAGGGGCTGGTACAGTCGCTCCCACCAGCCGCTGCTCCCGACATCCAGCCAGAACTGGACGTCAACCGGCTGGTTGCGCATTAGGAAGGTGTAGGCCGGGGCCAGGAGAACCGCGTCCTCAGGCTGGAACCGCCAACTGCGCACGTATTGGGCAGCGATCACGCCATCTTCCATCATCTCGATGTACTCCTGCCCCAGCGTTTTGCCCTCCTCGAAGGTGACACCTCCGGTGACCCAGCGGAACTTCTGCACCGACTCGATCAGATTGGCCGTCACAGCGGCCGCGTCGTAATCCCGATGGAAGCCGAAGCCTGCCTGGGAGAGCACCTCGCCGAACAGTCGGCTCAGGAAATGATCGAACTCTGCTGGTTCCGCTTGGGGCGGGGCTGGCTCCTCGGCGGCGTATCCCTCGATCCAGGCGCGCAGTGTCTCGTACCGTTCGCCCAGCAGATATGTCAGGCGGTCCTTCATGTCGGGGTCAATCTGGTCGAAAGAGCCGAGCGTGGGCTCGCCCTCCCGGACGCGGTAGACGATCTCGGCCAGGAGCTGCGCCCGGACCAGGTCCATCCCGTCGATGGCCTGCATCAGCCCGTAGGCCACGTCGAACCTGGTGGGACAGATCCCCCACTTGGGGTGGGCGATGGCAGCCAGGGTCAGCAGGGCCCGGGTCGCCGACTCCTCCCGCAGGGACCGCGAGGGGCGATGGGAGCGAGTGGGGACGTTGCGCTGCTCCAGCCGGTTGGAGAGCGAGAACCGGAGGGCGTCAGACAGGAACGGGACGAGGACGACGATTTCTCCGGGAGGGACCCCTTGTTCATTCACCAGTTCAGCAATCTGGTCGGCTACCCAGTCGAGCATCTGAGGGTAATAGCGGTGGGGCTCGTAGACCAGGACGGAGCGCACGCCTTCCGCAGGCGTCCGCTTCTCGCGGCGCAAACTGCCGGCCAGATGGTCGGCAAAGGTCCGCAGTTCGGGCGAGGTGACAAAGGACTCGGTGAAGGCGATCCGCTCCTCGCACAGGTCTCTGAGAGCATAGCCGCTCTCTGGATCGGCGCCCAGGAAACGACGGTAGCCGCCGTCCGTATCATAGATAAGCAGGGCCGACCGGCAGTGGGGTATCCACTCCCCCAACAGGTCGTGGGCCACCGGTGTGTCCTCTTCGACGTTGTCCACTATGAGGTGCGTGTAGGTCTCCAGCAGGTAATCGCGGCACAGAGGCAGGCTCCACAGGTGCTTCACGAATACCTCCAACTGGAGGGAGAAGTCGAGAAGATTGTGGGCCAAGCAGATCTCGCGGAAGCGAGTGGCGCAGGCCTG
>CAZPMV010000022.1:16913-20343 GCA_964587335.1 uncultured Anaerolineales bacterium | reverse complement strand
CAGGCAAGTGGGAGCTGGTGGCCGCGGTGTCACGGGCAGCGGTGGCTGCCGGCGCCGATGGGCTGCTCGTCGAGGTACACCATCGCCCTGAACAGGCACTTTCCGATGGCGCGCAGTCACTGAAGCCGGAGCGCTTCGCCGATTTGATGACCGACCTGCGCCGCGTGGCCAAGGCGGTGGATCGAACGCTGTAGAGATGCCTGTCGCCCGTGAGCGGCACGAGCGACTTGACAATCCGGCCCACTTGTCTATGAGCGGCTCAACTTCATACAGCTACAGGCTGTGATCAGGACGAGTTGGAGCCGATACCAGTCGCCGAGAGTCGGTGTCAGCAGAGCTTCACCAAACTTTCACCACATCTCCGCCTCTACCGCCCCTGGCTTGACTGAGGTCTCTCTTCCGCTCGTCCTTCTGATCGCTGTTCACAGTTCCTCTAGCCGCTCGAACACCTCGTCCAGGTGCGTCAGCGCCGACGCCGGGTCTAGAAGGCTGTCCAGCTCCTCAGGTGGGAGTAGCCTGACCACGGCATCGGCCGCGGTGAGCACTTCGGCGAAGCGCCCTTCACCTCGCCAGGCTGCCATCGCTGCCCTCTGCACGCGTTCGTAAGCCTCCTCTCGCCCCATCCCTCGCTCCACAAGCGCTAGCAGAACCCGCTGACTTCCGATGAGCCCCTGTGTGCTGGCCAGGTTGGCCGCCATTCGCTCCGGGTGCACGACCAGCGTCTGGATCAGGCTCCGCAGCCGGTCGAGCATGTAATCAAGCGTGATCGTCGCATCGGATAGAATGAAGCGCTCGACCGAGGAGTGGGTGATGTCCCGCTGATCCCATAGCGCCACGTTCTCCAGCGCCGCCACCAGCCATCCTCTGAAGAGCCGGGCCAGCCCCGACAGCCGCTCGCTGAGGATGGGGTTTCGCTTGTGGGGCATCGCCGATGACCCTCGCTGCCCAGCTCGGAACGGTTCCTCCACCTCGCCGATCTCCGTGCGCGACCAGATGCGCACCTGTGTGGCGATCTTCTCCACTGTCGCTGCAGTGATCGCGCAGGACCAGAGCACCTCGGCGTGTCGGTCTCGCTGCAGGACCTGGCTGCTGAACAGTGCCGGTCGCAGCCCCAGGCGTTCGCAGACCTGCCGCTCAGCGGCAGGTTGCACGCTTGTGTAAGCCCCCACGGGCCCGGAGACCTTGCCCACGGTGACGACCTCCCGCGCTCGCGCTAGCCGCTCCCGGTCCCGTGCCATCTCTGAAGCCCACAATGCCAGCGTCAGCCCCAGCGTTACCGGCTCAGCATGCACTCCGTGGGTGCGTCCGACCATCACCGTATCTCGCTCGGCCAGAGCGCGCGACTTGAGCGCACCGACGCAGTGGTCGGCGTCGGTCAGGAGGATGTCGAGCGCGGCGACCAGTTGCAGTGCCAGCCCGGTGTCCTTCACGTCCGAGGAGGTCAGCCCCAGGTGGAGGTAGCGGCCAGCCTCCTGTCCCACGTGGGCGATGACCACTTCGAGGAAGGCCACCAGGTCGTGCCGGGTCACTGCCTCGCGCGCGGCCACGCCCTCGACGGTGAAGCGGGCCCGATCCCGAATCTGCACCAGCGCTTCCGGCGGCACTTTGCCCAGCTCGGCCATGGCCTCGGCCGCCGCCAGTTCGACCCGCAGCCACTGCCGGTACTGGTTCTCCAACGTCCAGATGGCCTGCATCTCAGGGCGAGAGTATCGCTTCAGCATCGGTGGCCCTCGCTTCCTGCATTCAAGATGATAGTTTGCTCCCGCTCCGGCCCGACGCCGATGAAGGTCACTGGCAAGCCGACCTGTTCTTCGATACGGGCCACATAGACTTGCGCCGCCGCAGGCAGGTCCGCCCGGCACCGCACGTCCCGAATGCCCTCAACCCAACTGGGCCATTCCTCGTAGACAGGTGTCCAGCGCGCCAGCATCTCCGCCCCGAACTCGGCCGGGAAGGACTCGGTGCGCTCACCGTCCTGCTCGTAGGCCACGGCGACCTTCAGCACCTCAAACCCGCTGAGTACGTCCAGCTTGGTCAGAGCCAGCTCGGTCATGCCGTTAACGCACGCGGCGTAGCGCAGGATGGGCAAGTCGAGCCAGCCGCAGCGACGGGGACGGCCGGTCGTGGTGCCGAACTCGCCCCCAGCGTCTCGCAGCCGCTCGCCCACATCATCGGTCAACTCGGTGGGAAATGGGCCAGCTCCAACGCGGGTGGTGTACGCCTTGGCCACCCCGATCACCCGCTCCACCTGGGTAGGACCAAAACCCAGGCCCGTCATCGCGCCGCCGGCCACAGGCGATGAACTGGTCACGAAGGGGTAGGTCCCGAGGTCGACGTCGAGGAGCGTCCCCTGTGCTCCCTCGCACAGCACTGCCCGGCCGGCTGCCAGTGCCTCTCCCACCAGTGCCGAGACGTCGGTCAGATGGGGAGCCAGCCGCCGGGCGTACTGGCGGTACTCGGCGCCAACGGCCTCTGCCTCAAGCGGTGGTTGTCCATGGACCCGGGTCAGTACATCGTTGTGGGCTTCCATGGCACGGCACACGGCCTCGGCAAAGGCTTCGGGGTCAGCCATGGCACCGCATCGCACTCCAGTGCGGGCGGCTTTGTCGGCGTAGGCGGGGCCGATGCCCCGTCGCGTCGTGCCGAGGGCTGTGCGGCCTCTCGCTGCCTCTCCCACGCCATCGAGCGCCTGATGAGTGGGCAGTATGACGTGGGCGGCTGCGCTGAGCTTCAGCCGTTGGGGACCGACGTCAAGGCCCAGTCCGGCCAGCGTGTCCATCTCGGCCACGAGCCGGGCCGGGTTCACCACAACCCCCGCGCCGATCAGACAGGTCAACTGCGGGTGGAGAATGCCGGAGGGCACCAGGTGCAGCTTGAGGGTGTGTCCCTCTGCGACGACGGTATGACCGGCGTTGTCGCCGCCATTGTAGCGAGCCACCAAGTCGGCCTGGGCCGCCAGCCGGTCCACGACGCGACCCTTGCCCTCGTCGCCCCACTGCGCGCCGACGATGATAATCACAGCCATTCTGCCAACTCCTTACGCGGGATAGTAGGGCGGCTGCCATAGAGCAGGTGCTGCCCTCCTTGCTGGATTATATGGAAGAAGGACCTAGGCGTCAAGTCCCAGCTAGCGTCTTCTCCACAGGAGAGGGGAACGGTGGATGGTGGGCGGAGAGTTCCAGCAATCTGTACCCAAGAAACGCGCTCGCGCCCGCCATGATTGCCTGGGGGTGACAACCTGCTCGTCCAGAAGGCCCGCTTGTCTGCCTTGCCGGCTCGGAGGTGACGATGGCGACTCGCCTCTAGCTGCTCCCATTTGCCGTTGTTGGTCATCGACTGTTTGCTCCTGTGCATCTGCTGCGCCAACATGGGGAACACTCCTGGAATCCCGCTTCGTGTCGAGGAAAACGAGAAAGGAAGAGTGTTGCAG
>CAZPMV010000022.1:9667-16813 GCA_964587335.1 uncultured Anaerolineales bacterium | reverse complement strand
GTTGCAGAACTCAGTGACATGAGCTACAATGTGCATGGGTCAGCGAAGCGGAGAAGAGTGATGGCAGGTCGCCGATTCGAGCAGTTGCGCACAGGGTTCCTGTTTGGCATGCTGATGCATGACCGTGCAGTGCCCGAGGGCCATTCTCTGCACAACTGGATGTGCTGGTGAACTGGGCAGTGTTTGCGGAGGAGCTGCTACGGCCGTACGAGGGACGAGGGCAAGGTGAGAGTTCGATGCTGACTTGAAGCTAGCTGGAGCAACTTACAGACATCGGGGCGCAGGAGCAGCTAGGGAGCGTCTCTGCCATGTCCGCTCCGGACGGGAACGGCGCGAGCTTTGTCCCGCAGGCATTCGCTGCACCGGGCAGGCTCGGGACACGAGTGGTTTCTGTGGCCCAGGCAGCCTCAGAGTACGACGTCACCTTCGTCGTGCCTGCGGATGAACTGGAAGATGCGGTGCGGTCCGCGCACCCTGAGCTTGGACTGAAGAAAAGGAAGGAACCATGAGCATCCAACGAGCGTTGCTGAGCGTATCCGACAAGACCGACATCGTAGAACTCGCCAGAGGGTTGGCCGACCTGAGTGCGGAGCTCGTTTCCACCGGCGGCACGGCTGGTGTATTGCGGGAGGCGGGTCTGACAGTGCGCACGGTCGAAGAGGTGACCGGCTTTTCCGAGATCCTGGGCGGGCGGGTCAAGACGCTGCACCCGGCCATCCACGGCGGCATCCTGGCCCGCCGGGACCCAGCCCACCTGACCGAACTTGCAGCCCACGGCATTGGCATCGTCGACCTGGTGGCGGTCAACCTTTATCCCTTCGCCCGGACCATCGCCCGACCCGATGTGAGCTTAGCGGAAGCGGTGGAGCAGATAGACATCGGTGGGGTGGCCTTGTTGCGGGCGGCGGCCAAGAACTTCGCCGCTGTGACTGTGCTCTGCGACCCGGTTGACTACCCGCATGTCCTGACTGAACTCCGTCAGCAGGGCCATGTCTCTCTAGCGACACGACGGCGGTTGGCGCTGAAAGCTTTCCGCCACACGGCCAGTTACGACACAACCATAGCCAACCACCTAGCCAGACATTGCCAGGCCGACAAGCCATTCCCGGCTGAGCTGCTGCTACGGTTGTGGCGGGTGCAGGACCTGCGTTACGGCGAGAACCCTCACCAGCAGGCAGCCCTTTACGGCTTGGCGCCGGACATCACGCCTCTGGGCGGGCGACTGCTCCAGGGCAAAGCTCTTTCCTACAACAATCTTCTCGACCTGGATGCCGCCTGGCGCGCCGCGTGCGACTTCTCGGCCCCCACGGTGGTGATCGTAAAGCACAACAACCCCTGCGGCGTGGCGAGCGCTGATACCCCGGCCAAGGCCCTCGCTCTGGCTCTGAGCTGCGATCCGGTGTCAGCCTTCGGCAGCGTCATTGCCGTCAACCGTCACTTCGATGAGGCAACGGCGCGGGCGCTGGGCAAGCTCTTCGTCGAGGCTATCGCTGCCCCCGGCTTCAGTACCGATGCGCGGACACTGCTGGCCGAGCGAGTCAACTGCCGCCTACTTCAGATGGCCGGCGGGGCCGCTGAGGGTCCGGGTTGGGAGCTGCGCAGCGTGCGACACGGGGTGCTGCTTCAGGAACCCGACGTGCTGGGCAGAGAGGAGTGGCGGGTGGTGAGCACGCGCCAGCCGACTTTGGGGGAGCGGGAGAGCCTGGAGTTCGCCTGCTGGGTGGTCAAACACGTCCGCTCGAATGCCATCGCTCTGACGCGGGGCAAGGCTACGGTGGGGATCGGGGCCGGGCAGATGAGCCGCGTGGATGCAGTCCGATTGGCCTTGATCAAGGCCGGGGAGCGGGCAGCGGAGGCGGTGTTGGCCTCCGATGCCTTCTTTCCCTTCCCGGACGGCGTGGAGGAGGCGGCGCGGGCCGGGGTGACGGCCATCGTCCAACCTGGAGGCTCGGTCCGCGACGAGGATGTGATCGCCGCCGCGGACATGGCTGGCCTTGCCATGCTCTTCACTGGCACAAGGCATTTCAAGCATTGATCGACAGGGGGGGGCTGCGCAGCGAAAGCCGGAAGGTGTGGGGGTGTCCCCCGCTGCACTCCTTTCGCTTCCGCGAACTGGCCCCGCTCTGCGTAGCGCGCGATCGTGTCAAATCGAATACCATTTGTGAGAATCGTACCACTTCGGTAACACTTTTAGGTGATTGAATACGCTGATTTGACAACCTGCCCTCTCTGTGGTAGAGTGTATGAAACTCATATACGAAAAGGCTGTGATCAGGACGAGTACGCGGCGAAACCAGGCACAGAGAGTCGGTGCCGGGTGAGAGTCCGATGCCCAGGCCGCCGCGGAATGGACCTGGGAGCTGTGCACCGAAAGGGCTGGGGTCCGAGTAGACTGCACCGGAAACGCTACCGTTATCAGAGCGCTAGGTATGGGGCGCGTCTCAAGGGTGGGCGTCGGACCCTCTACCTGCTAAAGTGAGGTGGTTGGGAACGGACCCGTCTTCGCGACGGGTTTTGTGTTTCCAGCAACCTAAGTTGGGTGGCCCCGCGGGAGCAGTCTTGGAACCTCTCGTCCCACGTGGGCGAGAGGTTCCCGTGTACGCCCGGCATGGGCGATAACTAGGGGGTGAAAGACCCCTGCGGGCGTTGATCCGACGAACCGCTAGCCGAAGGCAACTGCGCGAGCGTGAGCGAGCGTGGAGAGGAAGCTGGAGTGCAAAGCCTGGACTTGATGGACAGAAACTGCGTAAGGAGGCGTGGAGCGTAGTGGTTGTGATCGCCGGCCCCTGCGCTGTGGAGAGCCGCGAGCAACTGTTGGGCACGGCACAGGCGGTGAAGGCAGCTGGGGCGACTATCCTGCGAGGCGGCGCTTACAAGCCACGCACTTCGCCTTACAGCTTCCAGGGACTGGGGCTTGCGGGGCTCAAGATCTTGGCTGAAGCGCGAGAGCAAACGGGCATGTTGGTAGCTACCGAGGTCATGTCGCCCGATCAGGTGCCGCTGGTGGGAACCTATGCTGATACCCTCCAGATCGGCGCCCGCAACATGCAGAACTACGCCCTGCTGCAAGCTGTCGGCAAAGCGCACAGACCAGTGTTGCTGAAACGGAGCATGATGGCTACGGTGGAGGAACTGCTTATGTCGGCCGAATACATCCTCTCTCAGGGTAATGAACGGGTCATGCTCTGCGAACGGGGCATCCGCACCTTCGAGACCTACATCCGTAATACGCTGGACATCAATGCCGTGCCTCTGCTCAAGCAGCTCACGCACCTACCAGTGATCGTGGACCCCAGCCATAGCACAGGCAAGTGGGAGCTGGTGGCCGCGGTGTCACGGGCAGCGGTGGCTGCCGGCGCTGACGGGCTGCTCGTCGAGGTACACCAGCACCCTGAACAGGCACTTTCCGATGGCGCGCAGTCGCTGAAGCCAGAGCGCTTCGTCGCTCTGATGGCTGAGTTGCGTTGTATAGCTGAAGCGATGGATCGGACGCTGTGAAAGTAGCCAAGGATGCAAGTAGACAACCAGACAAGAGTAAGTCGACGCCAGGCAGGGTGCCTTGGGAGAAGACAGATGTGCGTGCATGACCTGTGCTATGCACAGGTGAGCGTGGTCGGGTTGGGGCTCATGGGCGGCTCTTTGGCCGCTGCGCTGCGCGGCAACTGCAAGAGCGTCGTCGGCATAGCGCGGCGCTGCGAGACGATTGAGTATGCTCTGACGCACGGTCTGGTTGACCACGGGACAACAGACTTGGCCGACGGTGTCCGCCACGCGGATGTGGTCGTCCTGGCGACGCCCGTGCGGGTCATCATCCGACAATTGCAGGAAATCGCTCCACTCCTGCCCCAGGGGTGCCTGCTGATGGACTTGGGCAGCACAAAGTCAGACGTCGTGGCGGAGATGGCACGAATGCCCGACCACATCCAGCCATTGGGCGGACATCCGATGTGCGGCAAGGAAGTGTCGGGAGTCGAGACGGCAGACCCAGCTCTCTATAGGGACCGCACCTTCATCCTCACTCCACTGCCACGGACCTCGGAGGCAGCGCTCGCGCTAGGCCACGCACTGGTCAGAGCCATCGGGGCCCACCCATTGGTGCTCGCGCCGCATCGCCAAGACTGTCTGATGGCCACCCTCAGCCATCTGCCCTACATGCTTGCCTGCGCGCTGGTGGCCACGGCTGATGCCACAACCTCCGCCGACCCAGCAGCGTGGGAGATCGTGGCAGGCGGTTACCGCGATACATCGCGCGTTGCTGGCAGCGATGTCACCATGATGATTGACATTCTGCTGACCAACCAGGAGGAAGTGCTGAAAGCGATAAGCGCCTTCGAGACACAACTGCGCAGCCTGTCTCGGCTCGTGGAAGCCGGCACCGAGGAGGAGATGCGAACGGCACTGACCCGCATCCGCGAGGAACGCATGAGGATGTTCCCGTGAGCGAGTTGATCATACGGCCCAGCACGCCGCTGCGCGGGCGCGTGGCCCTGCCGGGGGACAAATCCATCTCCCATCGTGCGCTGCTGCTGGGCGCTCTTGCCAAGGGGACGAGCCGCGTCAGCGGTTTCCTGCCCGCGGCGGACTGCCAGGCCACGCTGCGCTGCCTTCGGGCGTTGGGCGTTGAGATCGAGGAATTGGATTCCAGCACGTTGATCATCCACGGGCGAGGATTGTATGGCTTACGCCCGCCGCGCGCGCCGCTTGATTGCGGCGGCTCAGGGACGACGATGCGGTTGTTGAGCGGCATCCTGGCCGGGCAGCCTTTCCACAGTGTGCTGACGGGCAACGCACAGCTCCGTCGACGGCCGATGGAGCGTATCGCCATTCCCTTGCGGCGGATGGGTGCTACGGTTATCGATACGGACGGCCACGCGCCTCTGATCATCCCGGGGGGGCAGTTGCGTGGCATGGACTATGTGCTTCCGGTGGCTAGCGCACAGGTCAAATCGGCTATACTTTTGGCCGGGCTATATGCTGGCGGCCGTACGACAGTTCGAGAACCCGGGCCAGCCCGCGACCACACCGAGCGCATGTTACAGGCCATGGGCGCAGACCTGACGGTGGACGGCCCCGTGATCACACTGCGTCCCGGCCGACCGCTGCGGGCTCGCCACGTTGCCGTGCCGGGTGACATCTCCTCCGCCGCCTTCCTGATAGCTGCCGCTGCCCTGGTGCCCGGTTCGGAGGTAGCTTTAGACCAAGTGGGCGTGAATCCCACCCGCACCGGCGCGTTGGATGTGCTGCGGTCCATGGGCGCCGAGATCCTGCTAGCCGATGCCACGAAGGAAGGAAGCGAGCGGGATTGGGGCAACGAGCCGATGGCCGATCTGACGGTGCGGGCCAGCGAGTTGCAGGCAACGGAGATAGGAGGAACGCTGATCCCTCGTCTGATTGACGAACTGCCGCTGCTGGCTCTGGTGGCCACGCAGGCGCAGGGCACGACGATGATTCGAGACGCCGCCGAGCTGCGGGTCAAGGAAACGGATCGCCTTGCCACGACCGAGGCTGAGCTGCGCAAGCTGGGGGCGGAGATCGAAGGTCTGCCTGATGGAGTTATGGTGCGGGGACCATCACCGCTGGTGGGGACCGAAGTGGACAGCCACGGCGACCACCGTTTGGCCATGACATTGGCCGTGGCTGGGCTGTTGGCCGCGGGCGAGACGCTAGTGCGTGACGCGGACTGCATCGCCGACTCCTTCCCCGGCTTCGCTGGGACGCTACGCCGGCTGGGAGCATCCGTTTAATTCCCCATCCGTTGATGTCAGATGATCGAGATTGATGGACAGACTCGGCTACTGGGAATCGTGGGCTGGCCGATAGAGCACACGCTCTCGCCGACGATGCACAATGCCGCTTTCGCCGCTCTGGGCATGAACTGGGCCTATCTGGCCTTGCCGGTCCCGCCCAGGCAGCTTGGAACCGCACTGCTCGGCATGGTGGCCCTTGGCTTCCGCGGTGGAAACGTGACCGTGCCCCACAAGCAGGCAGTGATGCCCTATCTCAATGACATCACGAAGTCCGCGCAGGCCATTGGAGCGGTGAACACCATCGTCGTGAAAGAGAATGGCCGCATGGTGGGACACAACACCGACTGGATGGGGTTCCTGGCCGCCCTGCGGGAGAAGAGCTTCGAGCCACGTGGCCGGCGTGCCTTAGTGCTGGGCGCGGGCGGCGCAGCGCGGGCAGTTGCCTACGCGTTGGCTCGGTCTGGCGCGCAGGTAGTCATCCTCAACCGCACCCTGCTCCGGGCCCAGGCGCTGGTTGAGCACCTTGCTCCCTCAGTACCGGCGAGTTCACTCAGTTCGCGGCCATTGAGCCATGATGCGCTTGCTGAAGAAGCCGCCCGCGCCGACCTTCTGGTCAACACCACACCCGTCGGCATGTGGCCTCATGAAGAGGCATCCCTTTGGCCAGACACGGTGCCCTTTCCTCACCACCTCGTCACCTGCGATCTGATCTACCGGCCACGAGAGACTAAGCTACTGCGTCAGGCGCGGCGGGCCGGAGCGGAGATCATCAACGGCATGGGCATGCTGGTGCGCCAGGGGGCGCTGGCCTTCAGGCTGTGGACCGGACATCCGCCTCCGCTGGAGGTGATGCGTGCGGCTTGCGAACAGGCACTGGGGAAAAACCGAACCAGCCGAATCAGCCGATAGAACCGAATCAACTGGGAGCAAGATGAGATGCTACGCTTTCTGACGGCCGGCGAATCGCATGGACCATACCTGGTGGCCATCGTCGAAGGGCTGCCGGCCGGGCTTCGTGTGAAGCAAGAAGCTATTGACCGTGACTTGCTGCGGCGGCAGGGCGGCTATGGGCGCGGCGCACGCATGCAGATCGAGCGAGATCGAGTGGAACTGCTGAGCGGGGTGTGGCGAGGCTGCACTAGCGGCGCGCCGGTAGCTCTGCGCATCGAGAACAAGGACTGGGCCAACTGGCGGGATCGGGATTTGCCCCCGCTCACCGTGCCCCGGCCTGGCCATGCCGACCACGCTGGAATGATCAAGTACGGCTTCGACGACGCCCGTCCGGTATCGGAGAGGGCCAGCGCCCGGGAGACGGCAGCGCGAGTGGCCGTCGGTGCGCTGGCCAAGCTCCTGCTGGCAGAATTCGCTATCGCCGTGGGCGGTTTCGTGGTCGAAATCG
>CAZPMV010000022.1:7602-9567 GCA_964587335.1 uncultured Anaerolineales bacterium | reverse complement strand
AGCCGATAGAACCGATCTGGGCATTGGCCGAGGCCAACGACCTGCGTTGTCCTGATGAAGTGGCCGCTGAGCGCATGCGGGCAGCCATTGATGCCGCACGGGAAGCGGGCGATTCGCTGGGCGGCGTCTTCGTGATCGTGGCCACGGGCCTGCCGGTAGGATTAGGCAGCCACGTGCACTGGGAGCGCCGCTTGGACGCCCGCCTGGCAGCAGCTATGATGAGCATTCCGGCCATCAAGGGAGTGGAGATCGGCCCCGCCTTCCAAAACGCACGCCTCCCCGGCACCCAGGTCCACGACGAAATCCATACCTCACGCATCACACATCACGCATCACGTTTGACGTTTCACGTCTTACGTTCTACCAACCGCGCTGGCGGCATTGAAGGCGGCATCTCCAATGGCCAGCCTATCGTGGTGCGGGCGGCCATGAAACCCATTCCTACCACAAAGACCCCGCTGCGGTCGGTGGACATGCGCACAGGCGAGGCGGCGATGACCCAGTACCAGCGCTCCGACGTCTGCGCCGTGCCGGCAGCGACCGTCGTCGGCGAGGCGATGGTGGCCTGGGTGCTGGCCGATGCGCTCCTCGAAAAGCTGGGCGGAGACAGCCTGAGCGAGATGAAAATCCACTTCAAGACCAAAGATCGGCTCCATCGGCTGATTCCTGAAGGAGCCGCTGAAGGATGAGCGCCCGTCAGCATCACGCAACACGCAACACGCTTTGCATTTCACGTTTCACGCTTCACGCCAACGTGATCCTCACCGGCTTCATGGGCACGGGCAAGACCAAGGTAGGACGCGAAGTTGCGCGGCGGCTGGGGCGGGAGTTTGTGGACATGGACGATGTCATCGCTCAGCGAGCGTGCCAGTCCATTCCCGCCATCTTCGCCAGGGAGGGGGAAGCAGTCTTTCGTCACCTGGAGGCCAAGCTGTGCCAGGAGCTGAGCCAGCGACGCGACTTGGTCATCGCCACCGGCGGGGGCGCGCTCATCCCTGAGGCAAACCGCCGCTGCATGGAGGCCAGTGGCTTTGTTGTCTGCTTGAACTGTGCCGTAGAGGAAGTGCTGCGGCGTCTGGCAAACGCTGGTGACCGTCCGCTGCTGGAGGTGGCTGACCGACGAGCGGAGATCGAACGTCTGCTGGAGCATCGTCAGCGCGCCTATGGAGCTATGCCAGCGCAACTGGATACCACCAGACTGACGATGGACGAAGCGGCGGAGCGCGTGATCAGTCTGTGGCATTCGTGGCAGCAGGAGCGTGCACCTGAGCAACCCATGGATGCGGAGGCAGAGGCAGAGGCCGAGGCAGAGGGCGTGCTGTCCATACAGTCCCCCGACGGCGACTACAACGTCCACCTCGGCCGGGGTGCGCTGACCCGCCTGGGTGAGCGGCTGAAAGAGGCTGGGTTGGGCGAACCCGTGGACGTGGTCTCTAACCCCACCGTGTGGCAGTTCCATGGTCAGACGGTGGAGGAGGCGCTACGAGCAGCGGGTTACACTTGTTTCATCACCCTCATGGGCACCCTCATGCCCGATGGCGAGCAACACAAGACGCTAGCCACCGTCTCCAGGCTCTACGAATCCTTCGTGGAAGGTGGACTGGAACGGGGCAGCACGATAGTGGCGGTCGGAGGCGGCGTCGTGGGCGATGTGGCTGGCTTCGCCGCGGCTACCTACATGCGCGGTGTGTCTCTCGTCCAGGTACCCACCACGCTGTTGTCTATGGTCGATTCCAGCGTGGGCGGCAAGACTGGAGTGAATCTGCCACAAGGCAAGAATCTGGTGGGCGCGTTCAAGCAGCCTGCTCTGGTAGTCACGGATCCCAACGTACTGCACACGCTGCCGCCGGTGGAACTGCGCAGTGGCCTGGCGGAAATCGTCAAGGCGAGCATCATTGGCGACCCGGCGCTGTTCGAACATCTGGAAGAATGCTCAGGCCACCCGCTGGCGCGGCCACCTAGGGC
>CAZPMV010000022.1:2529-7502 GCA_964587335.1 uncultured Anaerolineales bacterium | reverse complement strand
TGGATCATTCGCCGTGCCCTGGAGGTCAAGATCAGAGTGGTGGAAGAGGACCCGCTGGAGCACGGACGGCGGGCGGTGCTCAACCTGGGACACACCGTAGGACACGCACTGGAACGGCTAAGTGGCTACTCTCTGCGCCACGGCGAGGCAGTAAGCACTGGTCTGGTTGCTGCAGCGCGGCTGGCCGTCGCCATGAACACGAAGCAGGATGATACCAGGCTACTGGAGCGGTTGACGGCGTTACTGTGTCATCTGGGGTTGCCGACGACTGTGCCGGATTATGATCCTGTCACCATCTGGGAAGCTATGCAGAGCGACAAGAAACGCAGAGGTAAAGCGTTGCGTTGGGTACTACCCCGTGCTCTCGGTGATGTGCTCGTGACCGACGAGGTATCGCCGGCTGACGTGCTGGCCGTCTTGGAGTCGATGTGCAATGCGTGAAGGATGAAGCGTCTGCGGAGGGAGGAGAAGATGTGGCAGATTCTGGTTCTCCATGGGCCAAACCTGAACCTGTTGGGCCGCCGTGAGCCGGAGGTCTACGGCACGGTTGGCCTGGAGGAGATCAACGAGCACTTGCGCACCCATGCCGCCGAGCGGGGTGCGGAACTGCGCATCCTGCAATCCAACCACGAGGGGGCGCTGATTGACAGCATCCACGAGGCGGCAAATTGGGCTGACGGGCTACTGATCAATCCGGGGGGCTATACCCACACTAGCGTCGCGCTGCGCGATGCCATCGCATCCGTGGGCTTGCCGGCGGTTGAAGTACATCTCTCCAATGTCCACGCCCGCGAGCCGTTCCGCCGCAAGTCACTGATCGCGCCTGTCTGCACCGGACAGATCAGCGGCTTCGGCTGGCGCAGCTACATGCTGGGTCTACAAGCGTTGTTGGACATCCTGGCCAACATGGGCCGGTGACAGCGGGTACACTTGTGGAGCTCCACTACGCTCGTCTACGCTAGACTTGGCACCCGGGTGGCAGAATCGCCCGTTTTTCAGCCTGCTCTTGCGGCCCAAGAGGATGTCTACCACTGACCACGATTAACTGTGGACCTGCCAGAGGAAGCCAAAAGAGAGAAGAAGTCAGCTAGGAAACAGCAGCCTGTTGCTACGCTTCTGTTTTCGGTTGGGTTTTCCTGCAGAGCCTCAGAACTCCTGATAAACCAAGCGCTCATAGAGTGACTCGACCCAGTTCTTGTGCTTCAGTTCCTCCTCAGCCAACAGGGCAAACAGAGCTTTCACCGGCCCTTCGTCGGTGAGTTCGCTCAGCTTCACATAGAACTCCCGGGTGGATTTCTCTCGCTGCATGGCCACCAACAGAACATCCTGCAAGTCGGCCTTTGCGTCCAGCTTCGACGGTATCCGCAGGTATTCGGCCAGCCTGAGATCTTGTGCCTCCGATGTGTTCACCACGGGAGTCAAGTCGGCCATACCTTGTTCCTGCAACCGCTGGAGTTTCTTCTTGTGTCCCAGTTCCTGTTTGGCCAGATCCTCCAGCATGGCGCGAGCATCCGCTATCTTGGTCGTTGCGGCCGCGCCAGTGTAGAGGGCATATGATTCCTCTTCAAAGCGGATCGCCTGGCGGAGGATCTCCTCCAGGTACTGTTCTCCGCTCATGTAGTCGAAGTCCCTTGCTGCCATTGAATAGTCCTTCCTTTCGATTCAGTTCCTATGCAACTTCAGGCAATGGGGGTTACACCCCACACACGCGAGAGTTGCCCCTGCCCGTTCTCCTGATGTTGTCCCTGACATGCAGGGCAAAGACCGTAGAAGGTCACATCAGCGCCCAAGACATGATGCCCCTGGCGCTGCTCCGGCGCCAGTTCAAGGCATCTGACATTGCACGCTACGTCAACCACGTTGTGGCAGCGTACACAGATGAGGTGTTGGTGACTGCTGGTGTCGGGGTCGTAGCGGCTCTTGCCTTCACCCCAGTCCAGTTCGCGGAGCTCGCCCAAACTCACTAACCCCCGCAGTGTATTGTACACGGTGGCCAGAGAGATGTCAGGAACGTAGGCGCTCGCTCGCTTGTATACCTCCTCAGCAGACAGATGATCGGTGTTTCCTTCCAGCACCTGGAAGATGCAGCGTCGCTGGGGGGTCACTTTGTACCCCATCGCTCGAACTCTCTCGCACAACTCCTCGGTCGACCGCATGGCTCGCCTCTATTGGTGCTACCCAACTTATAATCATTCTAAAGTAGGCCCATTCTAGCACGTATGTTGTCTCTTGTCAAATCCGAAGCTGAACAACAGATGGTGACCCTCCATCAAGTATGACGCATGCTTTTTAGAATTGCCCACTCCACTTCCCTGCATTGCTCGCCCAGCATTCGCCGACGCCTCTGAAACGGCCTCCCAAAACCCGTATCAGCGCGTCTCCGCCATCTTTGGCACTGAAGAAACACAAAACTCCTACCGAAAAAACCCTTGACTTGTGCCAAGAGTATGCTATAATGGGACAGGGCTTCTGAGCTACGGTAACCCTCGAACCTGAAACCTCACGCGGCGTGACCGCCTACTGCTGGGCCGACGCGGGCGCGTGTGCGGGCTGGACATGGCGAGCGATGGGTTTCAGAACCAATCTTGACGTTTGCCGTCATGGTTAACGTATGTTCCACATCATATGCGTTTGACATAGATGGTGGTATGCTGAGCAGAAGGCGTTCCGATTCAGAGGGGGGGATTCGGACACACTCGCGGGATCATATCGGATCCTCATGTTGTCACTGATTGACAATGAGCCAACACGAGATTAGAGGGCAGAAAACGTGACCCACGACGAACAACGAGTGGTAGAACAACTGACAGAGACGGAATCGGCTCCAACGATCCCAGAGGAGTTGCTGAAGCTAGCGGAAGATCAGCGGTACATCACCTACGATGACATCCTGGAGCATATGCCTAACGCGGAGGAGCAGCTTGATCTGCTGGAGGAGCTGTTCGCACAACTGCACGAACGTAACATCGCGGTTTGGGACGAAAAACCCCAGGAGAAACAAGCTTCAACCAGGCGGACTGCCCCTGAGGCAGCCGACCTAAGCGATGTTCCTGTCAGCGATCCCACCGATCTCTACTTCCGGGAGATGGGACGGGAGCCGCTGTTGACCGCCAAGGAAGAGGTGATGCTGGCCAAAGCCGTGCTTAGGGGGCTCGAGGCTGAAGAGCGTCTGTCCCAAGGTCGCCATCTCTCCGCGAAGACGATCACCAGGCTGGAAAAGGCAACGGAGGAGGGAGAGGCCGCCCGCAGGCGGCTCATCAAGGCCAACACCCGCCTGGTCATCAGCGTGGCCAAGCGCTACGTTGGTCAGGGGGTACCCTTCCTGGATCTGGTGCAAGAGGGGAACCTGGGGCTGATGAAGGCTGTGGACAAGTTTGACTACACGCGGGGCTTCAAGTTCAGTACCTATGCCACCTGGTGGATTCGCCAGGCGGTCAGCCGCGCGGTGTCCGATCAGGGGCGCACCATTCGCCTGCCCGTGCACATCGGTGACAAGCTGCGCTTGCTTCGCCGCGCATCGAGGGAGTTGGAGCAGGATCAGGGGCGTCCGGCATCACCGGAGGAGATCGCCGGCACGCTGACCGTAGCTACCGATCGGGTGCGGCGACTGCTGCGCCTCTCCCGCCGTCCGCTCTCGCTGGAGCAACCCGTGGGGGAACAGGAGGAGACGATGCTGGGCAGCTTCATCGCCGACGACGAGGCCCCTCCTCCACCTTCGATGGCAGACAACGCCATTCTTCGAGAGAGGCTGGAACGCATCCTGGAGACTCTACAACCGCGGGAAGCGCGGATTCTGCGACTGCGCTTTGGCCTGCAAGATGGCCGCAACTACACACTGGAGGAGGTAGGCCAGAAGTTTGGCCTCACCCGAGAGCGCATCCGTCAGATTGAAGCCCATGCGCTCAATCGGCTACGTCACCCCAGCCGCAGCCGCCAGTTGCGTGATTTCCTCGACTAGTTGGCACGTTGGAAGACTGCCCAGCATCTGGAGGCGCCCACAGTGGAGACCACGTCGGCTCAGTACCAACGGCTGCGAGAGCAGATGGTGGAGAGACAGATCGCCCGGCGGGGCATCGCCGATCCACGGGTGCTGGAGGTCATGCGCAGGGTGCCTCGCCATCGCTTCGTCCCTCAAAGCGTATTCCCTTCGGCCTACGCTGACTGTGCGCTGCCCATAGGCGAAGGGCAGACGATCTCCCAGCCCTACATCGTGGCCTTGATGACCGAGGCACTGGAACTGTCAGGGCACGAGAGCGCCTTGGAGATCGGCACCGGCTGTGGCTACCAGGCGGCCATCCTCAGCGAGTTGGTCGAGAGTGTCCACACCATCGAGAGACACGCAGTGCTGGCCGAGCGGGCGGAGAAGTTGCTGATTGAGCTCGGCTGCCACAACGTGCACATGCACGTGGGCGATGGCACAGCCGGCTGGCCGGAGGCTGCTCCCTTCGAGGCCATTATTATCACCGCGGCCGCTCCCGAGGTGCCTCAGCCGCTCCTGGATCAACTGGCCGACGGCGGTCGGTTGGTGGCCCCTGTTGGCCCCGCAGGCTTCCAGAATCTGATCCGCGTGCGCAAGAAGGGCAAGCGCACGACCACCCAGCACCTGGCTTCGGTGGCCTTCGTGCCGCTGATCGGTGAGCATGGTTGGTCGGAAGAGGACGAGGAAGAAGGAAGGTGGCGGTTCTGGCGAAGGTAGGCGGGTTTCAAGTTCGGGTTTCGGAGTTCAGGGTTCGGAGTTCGGCGCTGAACGCCGAACTTCCCTTGTTTCCTTGTCTATTTGTTTCCTTGCCGAGGTGATACCGTCCGGCAGGCTCTGCAAATCCCCGGACGGTAGAGGAAGCGGAGAAGTATATGCCTTACGAATACATTGACCACACGGCCGATGTGGGACTGCGAAGCCGTGGGCAGACACTGGCCGAGGCGCTGACACACGGCGCACTCGGCCTGTTTGCTCTCATGGTGGATCTGGAGCG
>CAZPMV010000022.1:0-2429 GCA_964587335.1 uncultured Anaerolineales bacterium | reverse complement strand
AAGGCCGCGACCTACGGGGGGCTGGAGTACGTCGTGGATGACAAGGGGCAGCATGTCCTGCAGTGTGTCTTGGATCTGTAGATGGAGGCATCAGACCCTGCGGTGAGATAGGCAGGCAGAGCATAGGGCTACGTGAAACGTAAAACGTGATGCATGAAGAACCGGCACGGCGACGGAGTCACGTTTCACGCATCACGCTTCACGGAAGGGAGGAGAGAAATGGGCGAGAAGATCAAAGTGGACGAACACATCACCCTGGAGCGAGTGGCTCCCTACGTCTGGGAGGTTGCCCAACAGGGCGATATGCTGGTGCCGGGCCGCATCTACGCCGACCGGGCCATCGTTGATCACCTCATCGGCGACGTGAGGAAAGGCAAGGAGTGGAACGCCCTGGAGCAGATCGTCAACGTCGCCTGCCTGCCGGGCATCCAGAGCGGTTCGCTGGCCATGGCCGATGTGCATCCCGGCTATGGCTTCCCCATCGGCGGCGTGGGTGCGTTCGACCCCGACACCGGCGTCATCAGCGTGGCCGGGGTGGGGTTCGACATCAACTGCGGCGTGCGCACGCTGCGCACCTCGCTCGAGGAGGCCGACATCGAGCCCCATAAGACCAAGCTGGCCGATGCGCTCTATCGCACCGTGCCCGCCGGCCTGGGCTCCACCGGCGACATCAGACTCAGCACCAAGGAGATTGACCAGGTGCTGATGAAGGGTGCCCGGTTCTCCGTCGAGCGAGGCTATGGCTTCCCTGAAGACCTGGAATACATCGAGGACGGTGGCTGTTTGCAGGGCGCCAACCCCGCGCACGTCTCCCAGAAAGCCAAGCAGCGGCAGCTCAAGCAGGTGGGCACGCTCGGTTCGGGCAATCACTACTGCGAGGTGCAGATAGTGGAAGAGATCTTCGCCCCAGAGATAGCCGAAGCCTTTGGCCTCTTCCCCGGCCAGGTGCTCATCAGCATCCACTCCGGCAGCCGCGCCCTGGGCCATCAGATCGGCACCGACTATCTGCCCTTCCTGGAGAAATCGAGCAAGAAGTATGGCATCCCCATTCGTGAACGAGAGCTGGTCTGTGCGCCGTTCAGAAGCCCCGAGGGGCAGCAATACTTCGCGGCCATGAAGGCCGGAGCCAACTGCGCCTATGCTAACCGGCAGGCGTTGGCCCACCTGGTGCGAAAGGCATTCAAGAAGTCGCTGGGTACCAAGCAACGGGAGATTGAGACGCTGTACGAGGTGCCGCACAACATCGCCAAGCTGGAGAAGCACGTTGTGGACGGCGTGGAGCGGGAGCTGATCGTGCACCGCAAGGGGGCCACGCGTGCCTTTGGCCCCGGATGGTCAGAGCTGCCCGCTGCTTACCGCGCTGTGGGGCAGCCGGTGCTGGTAGGTGGCACGATGGGCACCCATTCCTACATCCTCAGCGGCACGAAGCGGGGCATGGAGGAGACTTTCGGCAGCGCGCTGCACGGCGCGGGGCGGGCGCTCTCCCGCCGTCAGGCCAAGAAGCGCTTCTGGGGCGGCGACGTGATCGAGAAACTGGCCGCCAGGGGCATTATCATCCGGGCGCACTCCAAGGCCGGCGTGGCCGAGGAAGCGCCGGGGGCCTACAAGGACGTGCTGCAGGTCGTGGAAGTGATGCACAACGCAGGGGTGGTGCGCAAGGTGGCTCGCTTGCGCCCTGTGATCTGCATCAAAGGGTAGGGGCTGGCGGCCGGTGGGCTCTCGAACCTTCTAACTGGGACATGGAGCCGGTCTGGTCCGCATACTCTCTCGCCTACGCTCTGGTCGAGGGAGCGGCGGAGGTCCTGCAAGTTCCCTCAATCGACCTGAGTGTGACGGTGGCCTACAGCAGCGGTGAGACCATTCCGCCCATTGTTCTCTATGACAATGTACCGGGGGGAGCAGGACTTGTCGCCCGCCTTGAGGAGAAAGAGGTGCTACGTGCGTGTTTAGAGACCGCTCAAAAGAGGGTCAGTGGAGGGTGCGGCTGCGATGAGAACACAAGTTGTTACGGTTGTTTGCGAAGCTATAGGAACCAGTTCGCCCATCAGCACCTGAGGCGGGGGCCAGTGATGCACTATCTCGAAGCAGTGCTGGCGGAATGGTAGTCATGTATGACTCTCTGAATGTGTGCTACCGCATCGCCTGACGACGTATATCTGGTTCAGGCCTACGCCCTCGTCCAAATCGCCCTTGGCGACTTCAGATGCACGCAAGACGATTGGGGAATCAGGGATTTGGATGAGTCCCCGGTTCCCTGCTATCTGTTCCCTTTCTACTCTAAGCTCGTCAACTGTGCTACGTCCAACTTCCAGCTTCAAGTACCCAATCCACCACTCGCTCGGCGGCGAGGTCGTAGCTGAAGCCGATGTTTGCTACGCGTCACTCGTATCTGAGCGCGTCAATGGGATTCAGCCGCGCCGCCCGCGTGG
>CAZPMV010000021.1:0-20587 GCA_964587335.1 uncultured Anaerolineales bacterium | reverse complement strand
CCAATATCCAATATCCAACTCCCTCAGCCACCAACTCCGGGCGGGGAGTATATCGCAACACTCTGTGGTTGTCAACTGTTTGCCCGCGCGTCGGCCCCGTGGTATAATCTCCGAAGGAAGCGGTGATGCTTGAAAAGAGTGTGCAGAGGCGGCTCCTGGCCTGTTGTGAGTGCAGCCGAAGGGCTGGCGGTTCATGGCTGCCCGTAGGATGTCGGTTCTGCTGCTCATGGGAGCGGTTATGGTTGAGCTATCTGACTTGCAGTGGGATGAACAAGGCCTGATGTCTGTGGTGATACAGGACGTGCAGACGGGGGCGGTGCTCCGGTTGGCGGAGATGAACGCTGACGCGCTGGCCTGTACGCGGTGTACGGGCGAGGTGTACCTGTGGGGTTCTGAGCAGGGGAAGGTGGCACGGGTGGGCGAGGATCCGCGCGGCGGGCTGCATGTGGTGGACATCCTTGTGGATTGCGATAGCGACGCGTTGCTGCTGTGGGTCAATCCTGCCGGGCCGGCCTGCGGCAGCGGCGAGTGGAGCTGTTTCTTTCGCCGCCTGTCATCGCCCCGTGCACTCTCGGCTATCGCTTGGAGCCGTGAGGCTGCCGAAGGGCAGTAGAGTACGTGGGGGCAATGCAGGCAGGGCTAAGGAGGGTATGATGTCTCGCAAGATCGTGATTGTCTGTGTGCTGTTACTGGTGCTGCTCGCGGGGTGCGTGACCCGCGAGGTCAAGATCGGTGCGGCTGACAATGGCAGGGAAATCACGCTGAAACAAGGGCAAACGCTGGCTGTGGCCCTGGAGGCGAATCCCACTACAGGTTACAACTGGCTCTTGGTTTCCGAACCGGACACAACGGTGCTATCCGTGGTCGGGGACGAGTTCGAGGCTCCCAGCAGAGACAGGGTAGGGGCTGGAGGCGTGACTACCTGGCGCTTCCGTGCTGTGGCTGCAGGTGAGACAAGCTTGCAGCTCGGTTATGCTCGTTCCTGGGAGGAGGGGGTGGAGCCGCTGGAGGCCTTCTCACTGCGCGTGGTGGTGCGCTGATGGCAAAACGTGAAATGTGAAATGTGAAACGTGAAGAGTGAGGGCATCCTGCCTATCTGGAGGGGCATCGTGGAACAAGCGGACCTTTTCTATCGTTTCGGTGCGGCCTTGGCCATTGGTTTCCTGGTGGGACTCCAGCGGGAGTACGCCCATGGTGGTCCAGACAAGGAGATCTTCGCTGGCGAGCGCACGATGGCTCTGATGGGACTGGTCGGGTGCGCGGCGGCACTGATAGCCGACCTACTGGCTTCCCCTTGGGTCTTCGTTGGCATCATCGCCTCTCTGTGCGCGTTGATCGCCATTTCTTACTTCGTCACCGCCTGGCGCGGTGAGCTGGGCTTGACCACCGAGGTGGCCGCGTTGGTGACCATTCTTGCCGGAGCGCTGTGCTATTGGGGCTACCTGGCGCTGGCAGCAGCGATCGCCGTGGCGACGACGGTGCTTCTCTCCCTGAAGTTGGAGACGGACAAGTTGGTGCGCCGCATTACCCGCGAGGACGTCTATGCCACGCTCAAGTTCGCCGTCATCACGGCCATCGTGCTGCCGGTGTTGCCCAACCAGACCTTTGGCCCAACTCCTCTAGATGTGTTGAACCCCTACAATATCTGGCTGATGGTGGTGTTCATCTCCGGCATCAGTTTCCTGGGCTACGTGCTGATCAAAGTGGTTGGCCCCCGGCAAGGCATTGGCCTGACCGGGCTGCTGGGCGGGCTGGTGTCTAGCACGGCGGTCACTCTGAGCTTTGCCCAACGCAGTCAACGGGAAGCGGAGTTGGCCAAACCTTTCGCTCTGGGTATCATGGTGGCCTGGACGATGATGTTCGCGCGGGTGGTGGCGGAGGTCGCGGCGCTGAACCGGCCCTTGTTGGGGGTGATGTGGGTACCGATGCTGGCCTCGTCGGCGGTGGGGTTAGGCTACTGTGTTTATCTCTACCTCTCCCAGCGCAGCGACGAGAAGGGCGACGTCGCTTTCTCCAACCCCTTCGAGTTGGGGCCGGCGATCAAGTTCGGCCTGATCTATGCGGCGATTCTGCTGATCTCCAAGGCCGCACAGACCTATTTCGGTACTACCGGCGTTTACGTCTCCAGCGTCGTCGCAGGGCTGACGGACGTGGACGCCATCACGCTCTCCATGGCCGAGTTGAGCGGATCGGCGGGCGGCGTGACCCTGAGCACGGCCGCGCGAGCCATCGTGCTGGCCGCCATGTCCAACACAGCGGTCAAGGGGGGCGTCGTATTGACCAGCGGGTCGCCCGCTCTCCGCCGAGCCTTGTGGCCGGGCTTTCTGCTGATGCTGGTTACTGGCATCGGCGTGGTCTTTCTCGTCATCTGAGAACCACTTCTTTGTCCATCCGGCCACTACAAGAGGGCAGGGGACAAGCCCTGCCCCTACGGGTATCAATACAGGTTCACACGACCAGCTTGCAGGTCGACCAATACCTGATCCGAGCCAAAGGCCCATTGCTCGGGCGGCGGCAGTGCATCCAGCGGGAGCCAAACCGGCTCCCCTTCGTACGTGCGCCGTTCCTCACCGCCCAGCCAGAGGCAACGGTAGATGATAACCACGGCGCGCACGTTTCTGCCCCGTGCTGGCCCCGAGTAGATGCCTACCAAACCCTCGATGGCCACCTCTGCTCCCGTCTCCTCCCGCAGCTCCCGGCGGAGGGCGGCGTCGCACGTTTCGCCGTAGCGCATCACGCCACCGGGCAGCCCATAGCGCCCGTCGCTGCGGCGAAGCGCCAGCACTTGTCCGTCACGCAGCACGACGCCTCCGACGCCAACGACCGGCGGTAGTTGTCCCAGAGTGAGCACTTGCAGCACGCGCAGAACCCATCCCGCCAGCCAGTGCAGCAGCTCGCCTAGCCACGCTGCCCATTGGTATCTTGTCTTCTTGCTCATGCCCAATCCGCAATCCCCAATACCCAGGTCCCAGGTCCCAGTCCCCAATCACCGCTTGCTTCCCCATGACCAGTGGCAGGTAGCGTCGATGCCTGCACAGAGGGTCAGCAGGTCGCTGGGGTACTCGACAAAACAGCTCCGATAGCGGGGCTGGCGGCTGATCCACAGGACGTCCACGAGCGGGTCGCTGCGGCGCGGCGACGGCGCGCCGAGTGCTGGACAGAGGCGATGGCGGCAGGGGGTACGCACGGGACTCCCAAGGAAGGCAGCGGAGAGGCGGAAGGCTCTGCCGTCCGCCTCTCCGCTGATCTGACGATGGCCTGTGCTGCTGTGGGGTGTGATAGTCGCTGGCCGGGGCAGAAGCCTACGAGGCCTGTCGGTGGGTCTCAATGGTGCGCGAGATGATCTTGTCCAGTTGGTGCTGTCGGCTAGGCCGTCTGCGCTTCTTGCGTGTCTTCGGCCTGCGCTTGCTGGTGGGCAGTTCATCCCCCATGGCTTCCCGCAGAGCCAGCTCCATGAGCGTTGGAGGCTCTTCTTCTTCCATTTCCTCTGAAGTGTCCATCATCTCAGTTTTCGGATGTAGGCCCTTGATGCTCAGGTCGATCCGTGCTCGGCGCGTGTCCACGCTGACGATGCGCACATTCAGCTCCTCGCCGATGCTGACGACGTCATCGGGCGCTCTGACGTAGCCATCGCCCATCTCCCGCACGTGCAACATACCTTCCCGACCCACGCCGATGTCCACGAACGCGCCGTAGGGAGCCAACCGAGTCACCTTGCCGTTGATGGTCATCCCCTGTTCCAGGTCGTTGATGGTCAGCGTGCCCGGCTGGACCATGGTCAAACTGATGCGATTGCTCTTTCTGTCGAGATCTTTGATCCAGACGGTGATCTCATCGCCCACGCTGACCGCGTCGGCGATCTTGGCAACCCTGCGGCTGGGATCAATCTCCGAGATGTGCAGCAGACCGTCGGTGCCGACGCCGATGTCCACGAAGGCTCCGAAGTCGGCCAGTCGTCTCACTCGGCCCTGCATCTCCATCCCGCGAGTCAGAGGCCTAACTACCTTCTTGCGGGGAATGACATGGACCGTCGTTCCCGTGTTCTTCTTTGCCATCTCTGTTGTGCTCCCCCAGGCTGACGTTACAACAAAAAATCGCCGTCTGATCAGGCGACTCATCGGTCGAACGTACCCATCTCTCCGAGTCTCTACGGCTCCATTATACACAAGTCCCACAGGCTGTCAAAATAGGCATGACACCATCGCGGAGTCTTGGGCAAGGGGGAGGATTTGGCTGCTCTCTCGTTCAGGGCTATAATCCGCTCGCATACTCGAAGGTTGGGGAGAGACATCATGCTTGCACATTCCAAGGGACGAGGTTCAAGGATATTGACAATAGGGGCAATGGGGTTCGTGTGGGTGCTGATCGCTGTGCTGCTGGGCGCTTCGGCGGTTGTTGCGGTGGAGCCGGGCGATCAGCCTCACCCCGGCCTGCAGGCGAATGCGCTGATGGCCTGCGTCAACGTCGTGGTCAACGGCGATTTCGAGCAGGGGGTTGCGAACCCCGACCCTTGGGTTCTGGAAGGGCATGCCTACGTCAGTGATGAGCGAGCGCACAGTGGTTACTTCGGCGTGTGGATGGGAGGCTACAAGGAAGCCAACGATACGATGTATCAACTGGTAGCTGTCCCCTTGGATGCAGACGCCGTGACGCTGCGCTATTGGTGGAACATGCATTCGCTGGATGACGGCGAGACCCCGTACGACCACCTCAGCGTGACTCTCCGGACATCTGACGGGGATCTTCTGGAGGCTTTGGAGATGCTGGATAACACATACGTGCGGAATACCTGGACGCAATCCACCTTTGACTTGAGCACCTACGGCGGAAGTTCACTGCGCATCCATTTTGGCTGTACCGGCAATGAGCAGTTCGTCACCAGTTTCTTCCTGGACGACATAGAACTGGAGGTGTGCAGTGATGTCCAGACACGCACGCCGACAGCCTCGCCCACAGCGATTGTTGCTCCTACATTGACTCCGACGCCAACGATTGAGCTCAGGGAATGGCGTTACTTGCCTCTCGTCTGGCATGACGCGTCCGACTGAACTTGCTGTGAGGAGCGTAAGGAGCGTGCGCACCACCAGCGCAACTGTCAGGAATCAGCGAGGCCTCTTCCAGTGGGGACAATGGAAGAGGCCTCTTGGTGGGGAGGTGGAGATGTGGTCAACTCACGCTCTGGAGCGAGGCCCGGAATGGACGACGGCCCGCCGAAATCCCCGTACCGGGGGAAAAGAGCAGGCCGTCATTGGCATACCCACCATGATTGCTTTGGACACTAACTGTAGGATACCATGAAATCGCTTCGTCTGCTGGACGCTTGCCCTACGCTTGCTCTACGATTGGATTGGCCTCTTCGGGTTGCGCGGTTTCTGAGGCTTCCTCTGTTCTGTCCCGCTAGATCGGGCTTCGCTCGTCTTGCTGGTGACGAAGTTGGCTCGTAGATTGGCCTGTCGTCGTAGTGGTGTTACAATGTGACGCATGTGACTATGCGACTTGTGCCGATCACCGAACCCAGTGGCGTATCGGCTTCATCGGCTGGCTGACCTGGATGGACATGCGCGTTTCACTGATCGGCCCTTTCGGTTTGCGACCGAAGATGACCATGACGCGGCGGGCGCTGCCGTTGGCGCGGGCGTTGGCTGCCCGCGGCCACGCTGTACGCGTCGTCCTGCCGCCCTGGGATTGCCCCGAGGATAGCGGGCGGACCTGGCAGGAGGAGGGCGTGGAAGTGGTCAATGTCCGCTTGCCGCTTCAGTTGCCCTTGCTGGGCCACTTGGCGCTGGCCGCTCGCTTGCTGCGTTCGGCGCTGCGCTTTCACCCCGATGTGATTCACTGCTTCAAACCCAAGGCATACGCTGGCCTGGTGGCCACCGCAGTGTGGTCGATGCAACGGCTGCGGCTCTGGCGGGGGCGGCTGATCATGGACGCCGACGACTGGGAAGGGTGGGGGGGCTGGAACGAGATTGCCTCCGCCTCGTGGGCCCAGCGTCGCTTCTTCGCCTGGCAGGAGCAGTGGGGCCTTCGCCACTGCGATGGCGTCACAGTGGCCAGCCGCTGGCTGGAGCGGCGAGTGCGTGCGATGCGGGCAGAGCGCGGCGGTGTGTGGTATGTCCCCAACGGGGTGGAGCAAGGGGCAAGAGGCAGGAAGCAACAGGTGCGGGTCAGGGAGCAAGAGGCAGGAAGAAAGGGAAGGTCGGTGGTTCTGCTGTACACTCGTTTTGTGGAGTTCGAGGTGCGGCAGGCGGTGGATATCTGGCAGCGGGTAGTGGAGGCAGTGCCAGGGGCGCGACTGCTGGTGGTGGGCAAGGGGCTGAGGCGCGAAGAGCGAGTGCTGGCTCGTCAAGCGGCAGCGGAAGGGCTTGAAGAAACGATGGACATAACCGGATGGGCAGACGCCGAGGAGTTGGCGCATCTCCTGGCCTCAGCCGATGTAGCCATGATGCCTGCAGAGGACACCATCCTGGCACGGGCCAAGTGCCCCGCACGCTTGCTGGACCTGATGGCTGCAGGCGTGCCCGTGGTGGCCCATGCCGTGGGGGAGTATGCCGAACTAGTGGAGGATGACGTCTCTGGGCTGCTGGCGCCGCCAGGCGAGCAGGCTGCCTTTGTCGCTGCTGTGATCAGGCTGTTGGAAGACGAAAGCCTGCGGGAGGCGATGGCCAAGGCAGGGCAGCGCAGGGTGCGTGCCGCCTTTGCCTGGGCGCATCTCGTTCAGAGAGTCGAAAGGGCATACGGGGAGGTATAGATTATAATGAAAGACGTCGAGCGTAGAGAAGGGGACACGTGGCGGGGAAGACCGTCCAGTCACCAATCTCCGTTCTCCAATCTCCTGCACTGGGCGCCACCGTTGGCGTGGATGGGGCTCATCTTCTTCCTTTCGTCGCAGTCCAGGCTGCCGAGCCATCCACAGCCTGCGATAGCTCGCCTAATGGAGACTGGCGGCCACATGTTCGCCTTCGGGATGTTGTGGGCGCTTCTTTGGCGGGCGATGATGAAGAGCTGGCCTAGCGGGCGCGTGGTGTGGTGGGCCTTCCTGGTCAGTTTGCTCTACGCTGGCGGCGATGAGTATCATCAAACCTTCGTGCCAGGCCGTCACGGCACGGTGGTGGACCTGGGGGTTGACATCTTGGGCATGCTGGTAGCATGGGGTCTGATCGCTTGGCGACAGCGGAGTGGCGAGCCGCTTTTGTAGCCTTTCAGTCGGGGTCGGTGCTTGGCTGTGATTGCGTGATACCTATCCCCGGATATCGTCAGCTACGAGCTGGCCATGGTCGTTCGTTACCGGTGTTGCTTCCAGCGGTGCGATGACGATCTCTCCGAACATCTGCTGCTGCGCCATGGAGACCCGCTGTTGCTTGACCAGTTCCAGCAAGGCAAGCAGGGTGACGATGATCTCGATCCGAGAGGCGGCCTCAGTCAACAGTTCTCGGAAACGGATCCTCCCTGTCCGCCCGGTTGCCCTGGTGATGCGCCCAATTTGCTGGGCGATGGTCACGGTGATGGAGGACACCATCCCTTCTGCCAGCGCCAGCGGCGGCGTCTCTGCCAGGGCATGCTCGAGGGCTTGCAGCAGGTCGTCCAGCGTTACGTCGCCTGGCGTCATCCGGCGGGGCGCTGTCGGCGGGGCAGCGATCCGCACGTAGGCCCGTAGCCCTCTCTCCTCACGGCCCTGCAGCCAGCCAGCAGCTTCTCTGAAACGCTTGTACTCCCGGAGCAGATGCGCCAGCACATCTGCAGGGTCCTCTTCTTCAGCATCTGCCATGGGTCGCGGTGGCCGGGGCAACAAGGCTAGCGATTTGATCCACAGCAAGCGGGCCGCCATGACCAGGAAGTCGGCCAGATCGTCGGCCTCACGCTCTTGCATCAGCGCGAGATAGACCAGATACTGATTGGTGATCTGGGACATGGAAATGGCAGTGATCTCCAATTCCTCCCGCTTGATGAGGTGCAGCAGAAGGTCCAGTGGCCCTTCGAAAACCGGCAACTGTACCTCGTAGGGCATCTCTAAATCCACCATGGTTCGGCAAGGTCAAAAGTCTTGAAGGGGAAGTCGCTGGCCGCCAACTCGTCGAGTTGCCGCTGCGTGTCGGCTTCGTCCATGCCTTCGATGCGCTCCACATTGCAGCCTGCCTGCCGCAGGTTGTGCTCCGTTTGCCAGGAGACGCCCGCTGTGCCGCCGACGACAAGCACGTACTCGGCGCGCTTGGCCGCCTCCTCTGAGAAGCCGCAGACGGGGTGGAACTTGGCAACATAGTTCCTGGCGTTAGCCCAGTCGCTCTTGGCCCACATATCTGGCGAGCGCCACCAGAACAGCACGTAGTGGCGAATGGGTTTGTCCAGCGGGCTGGGCAGGCCGTGCTGCACGGCATGTGCCTGGACCATCAGTATCTGCTTCCACTTCTGGCCGCCCAGCCACTGCGCCCCAGGGCAGCTTGTGCTACGGTTCTTGGGATATTCCTGGTGGCCCCAGACGTTCTCGAGCGGGATGCTCAGCTCTTGCATCAGCCAAGCGATCAGGTGTCCCCCGCTTTCGATCTGCTTCGGTGTGGGAATGACATCCATGAAGGAGCCCGCGAAGCAGATGCCCAGGGTGTAGCTGTTGTTGCCTCCCGAGTGATAGGAAAGCGTATCGCGGTGGTTTGTCTGGTAGATGGTGCCATCGGGTTCCATGTAGTAGTGATAGCCAATGCCGGGCCAGGCCGGCTTCTCGCGGCTGGGGTCTTCCTTGATTTGGTACGCAGCCACTCGCCAGGGATCGATATTGGCCGCCACGGCACTGTGATGGATGGAGATGTGGGTGATCTGCTCCAGTGGCCGGGTGTCGTATGTCAACGTGTCGTGTTTGGGCAGATCGTCCACGATGTCCTGGATGATCGGTCGGGAAACCACCACACGCCCTGGGATCGGACCATCAAGAGCCTCCTGCAGTTCGTGGATTCTTTCCTGTGCCTTCTGTACTTGCGCCTGCAGCGCCTTGATCTGCCGTTGCATCGCGCCATTGCTGACCGCCTGTTCTTCCAGGCGCTTGTTTTCTTGCTGCAACTGCTGTACTTGCGCCTGCAGCGCCTTGATCTGCTGTTGCATCGCGTCATCGCTGATCGCCTGTTCTTCCAGGCGTTTGTTTTCCTGCTGCAACTGCTTCACTTGCGCCTGCAACGCCCTGATCTGCCGTTGCATCGCTTCACCGCCGACCAACTGTTCTTCCAGTCGCTCGTTGTCTTGCTGCAACTGCCGCACTTGCGCCTGCAGTTGATCCCGCTGTGCTGTGGCTTCGTTCGCTTCCTGCTGAGCGGCGGAGAGGCTGGCTTGCAGGCGGACGATTTGGGCCTGTAGTGCGGCACTGTCACCAGGAGCGGGACCGGCGCTTTCCAGAAGTCGCTCGACTCTCTGCAGCAGCAAGCCTCGCCATTGCCGCCCTTCCTGCCACTGTTCGCCCGGCGACTGGGTGCTGTAGAACTCCTTGGCGCCCCTGACGGCATCGGGAGACAAGTCCAGTTCCCTCAGCAGCCAGGCGCAGAGCCGGGCGCCGCTGGCCAACTGTTTCTCGCTGGGGATGTGTTGGGCGAAGTTGCCGGCGAAACAGATGTTGACTGCCTGGCGAATCCACGTCACGGAATCGTCCACGATCTCTTCCAGCGGGTTGGTCTGCTGCACGTTCCCTTCGCCGTCAACGAAGTAGTGGTGCATGGTGCCCGGCCACCCGCTGGCCTTGTGCGATTTGGCGATCCGGTCCATGCTCACGGAGGGGGGAACGGCTGTATGATGGATCACCAGGGTGCGGATGTCGCTCCGCTCGCGGCGTTTGAAGTCCGCAGTATCTCGCGGCAAGTGGGCAGTGATGTCCTGTATCGGCGGCGGTTCCACAGGGCCGCTGCCAGACTGGTTGCGTAGCTGCTCGTTTTCCTGTTGCAGTAGCGCTACCTGATCCAGCAGTGCCTGCACTTGGGCTTGCAGATGCTGCACCTGGGAACGCAAGGCAGCAATCTGCTGCGCGTCTGCATCGCTGGCCGGCCGGGCGGAGGCTTGCACCTCCTCAACGTTCGTCAGTAGCATCTCCCGCCAGTTGGCCCCGCCAGACCAGTTCTTTCCGGGCGATTCCGTCTTGTAGAACTCGTTGATTCCTGCGATGGCGTCGGTCGTGAGCGCGTACTTCCGCAACAGCCAGGCGCAGAGGTGCCCGCCACTGGAAAGCTGTGCCTCGTTGGGGATTTCCCTGCTGAAGTGACCAGCGAAGCAGATGTTGATTCCCTCGACGGCCCAATTGTTATCAGGGCTCACCACTTCGAGGTCGGGATTTGTGCGGAAGATCTGGCCCTGGCGGTCAATGTAGAACTGGTAGGTGATGCCGGGCCAACCGCGTCGTTGGTGCGCCACAGCGATGCGCTCCAACTCAATGTCCTTGGTCAGGCCGGAGTGGTTGATGACCAGGTAGCGAACGTGGGATGGCTGGCGTTGGTAGAAGCCGGCGCTATCGCGAGTGAGCACCTCCGTCACATCCTGGATTGAGGGTGGCAGCATGATCCCGCCACCGATCAGGTATTTCCGCAGTTCGTCGATGCGGGCTTCAAGGCGAGTGATGTCTCGTCTCGCTTCCTGCAGGTCTTGTCCTGCCAGCTTCAGGCGCGTCTTGCCGTCTACTTCTTCCAGGATCACTCGCTGGAAGGCCTGCGTTGGCAGGCCGCTGGAGAGATCCACGCCCTGCTCGCTGATGGGATAGCCGGTGATGTCCAGCCCGTAGCGGCGGAAGAAGTCGAGGAAGAGGCCCCTTACCCACTGCTTCGTTGCCTCGAAGTACTCTTCGTCGGGCGGCGGTGCCGCCTCCACATTCACGGCCAGGCTCAACGGATCGGCCCCCTTGTCCGCAAACCACGTGACGCCCTCTTCCACCAGATCCCATGTGAGCGTTAGACTGCCACCTTCGGCGGGGGCAACCGCGGTTGCATTAACTGAGAGCTCGTCTCCCGGGGCGATATCAGACGGCAGAGGCGTGCGGACGTCCTGCTCTGGCTTCAGCAGCATCAGTCGTCCGTCCTTGTACCAATGGAAGCCCAACCGCACAGGGTGAGCGCCGCTATGCTGCCAGGTGTTGTTCCCTGTGTTGCGCAGCTTCAAGTAGACGTTGGCGGTGGCATTGCCACGCATCGTCGCCGGCATGTTGTGCTTCAGCCATTCGACTGCATACACTTGCGGCGGTTCCCCTTCGTACCAGATGTACTCGTGGTGCAAAGCGGCTCTGAAATCCTCGATGACGCCGGCCTTGTCCTGAATGCCCCATTTGTCAAAGCCTCTCGGCCAGCGGTACAGGAGCAGGGACAGTATCTGTTGATGGCCCGGCTGCCTGTTCCACCAGTCTATCTCGCCGTAGGCTCGCTGTACCCAGCCGCTATTCTGGTTCTTCCATTCCACGTCCTGGTCTGTTTCGGTGATGTACACTGGAAGTTGGCGCATGTTGGATGGGATAGCATGCATGAAGTCGCGGTAGGCGAGGAAGTCGTAGTGGTGCTGATCAAACGGCGGATCCTGGAACTTCGTCGCCGTGTAGACGAGATGGGGATCCGTGCCATGCGTGTAGGTATGCAGGGTGATGCCGTCGCACTGCTGCGGCCCCAGCAGTCTCAGGATGTCTTGGAAGTACTGTATCCAATCGCCCTGTGGGTTGCCGGTGTAGGTCGTCTGGGCATTCCAGGGGGCCACCGCACCGAGGAGCACCTCGTCATCTTCATGGTCTGGCACAAGGTGGATGGCGTCCCGACACAGGCGATAGCAGCGGGCGTACATCTCTGGAGTGATAATCTCGCCCGGCTCCACCAGCACCGCTGGGTCTCGACTGCGGTCATATCGCACGCCGGGGCGTTCCACGGCATAGTTCATTTCGTTTCCAATGATCCAGATGTGGCAGCCGTGCGAGTTCCGAACCCAGTTGGCGCAGCGCTGGGCGTAGAGTTCATACTTGTCCGAGCGTGAAATGGTGCCGGCGGGCTCGTAGCCGTGATTGAGACGAGCCATGATGCCGAAGCCTTGGTCAGCCTGAGCAGAGTAGTTGAACCCCGAGACCCTGTTGGAATCAAGGCCAAGGGCGTGCACGAAGAGAATCCAGCCCTTCTTTCCTTCCCCTGCCATGATGTATTCACCGCCAGGATCATGGATACCAAAGATGTACTTGGACTTGTGCCGTACCATTTTATTCCCTCTCTTGGAAGAAGCCTGAACATCGATGCTTCTGGCGCGTACCTATCCAGAACACATTATACCGCAAAACCGCAAAGTTGTCCACAGAGGGATGTCGAAGTGTGGGCGCGGCTGCGAACGCTGTCTTGCGCGCACCGCATTCGTCTTTTGGCAAGAGGAAAGAAAGTTGGTATAATACTCACTGCCTGTGACGACTGGAGCGTTGTGCACGCTGTGGGAGGAGATAAGATGGCAAGCGAATTCGACCGCTCTGGACTTCTGTCGTACGACGAGGAGCAGGAGGAGTGGGGTACCGAGGGATTGGAACCCGCTCCCCCAGTTCGTCGTCCCGTTTCCCGTGGTCGGCGACGGATGGGGCGTACGCTGACACTGCGCGGCGTGCTGGGGTTGTTGCTGCTTGTGCTGTTGGCTGTCGCCGTGTGGTGGGGCGTTCAGACCATTCTGCTGTCACCAGCCCCGGCTTACACGCCAACAGTCATCGCTACACTGGCCATCGTGCCATATCCTACTTCCGCTGCGATGCCTGCTGAGACCGTCGCTGTTGTCACGCCTGTGCCTTCGCCGACTCACCCTCTGACAGCGACGCAGATCGACGAAGGCCAGACGGTGCGCGTTACCGGCACGGACCAGGAGGGCATACGCCTCCGTAGTGGTCCGGGAACAACCTACGGCACTCTCGCCATACTCGGAGAGGGGACGAAGCTGAAGGTGCTGGAAGGGTCTGAGGTGGCAGAAGGTCGCACCTGGTGGCGGCTGGAGATGGAGGACGGTACTATCGGATGGGCGGCTGGGAATTGGTTGCAGGTTGTCGCCGGGGCCGACTGAGGGAGGGTATGGTCAGGGAGAAGAAGAGGAAGAGGAAGAAGGCGAAAGGGGGCGAGCCGAGATCCCGTTCCCGCAGCGGCGAAACGGCGGTGACTCTTTCCCGGAGGACGTTCTGGCTGGTGACCGGTGCGGTGGTGCTGTGGGTGGCACTGCTCGTTTCCTACAGCGCATGGCAGGGCAGGCCGAAAGCTTCCACAGTCTCTGAAGTGCTGATACAAGGCAAAGTCAAGGGATTGCCAGAGGCTCCCCTGACCATGCTTATCTTCTCCGACTTCCAGTGTGGCCACTGTGCCAACTTCGCCCTGACCACCGCCAGGGAACTGGAAGAAGAGTACGTCAACACGGGCAAACTGCGGATGGAGTTCAAGCACGTCATCGTAGGTGGCCTGGCCTCGTTGAGCGCGGCGGTGGCTACGGAATGCGCAGCAGAGCAGAATCGTTTCTGGGATTACCACGATCTGCTGTACGAGCGACTGGGCGCATCGTTGGATACCGACCACCTGAAGCAGTACGCTGTCGAGTTGGGCTTGGATCAGGCGGCCTTCGGCGAGTGCCTGGATGCTGGCAAGCAGCGGGAGAGGGTCTTGCAGAACACGCTGGAAGGACGGGATTTGGGCATCACGGCCACTCCTAGCTTTCTCATTGGGGATGAGACAGGGGATGAGATACTGAGCGGTGATCTGCCGGTGTCAAGCTTCCGTGAGGTCATTGAGGCCGCCTTGACGAAGAACATGAGTGAGATAGGATCGTGAAAACCTGGCGTGTCTCTGGATGGCGCCGTTGGGCGGTGCTGGCGCTGGTTCTGGCCGGCGTGACCATCGCTGGCTACCTGGCGTACGTCAGCTTGGCGGGGATTGACCCCGCCTGCGGCGGGCTGCAGAGTGACTGTCATACCGTGCACACGAGCCGCTACGTTCGCATCGGCGGTGTCCTGCCCGTCGCCTTGTTGGGACTGGTGTTCTATCTCGCTCTGCTGGGACTTTGGTGGTGGGGAGGCTGGATGCAGGGTCCCTTCGCTGGATGGACACCCTTGGCCTTCTTCGAGCTGGCTTTGGCGGGAGTGCTTTTCTCCGCCTACTTGACCTACCTGGAAGCGTTCGTGCTGCATGCCATGTGCCCGTGGTGCATTGGTTCTTCTGTGACAGCCACTGTCATCTGTGGGCTTGCCGCGCCAGCAGCGTTGGGCATGCTGGAGTGACTGATAGAGTCTGTCGGCAGTGCTGTGGCGTGAGTCCTCAGAGTCCTGAGTTGGAGAGGGTGCTGCGAGAGAATGGGTGACAGTGTACCGTTGAGATACTGGCTGTGTGTCTTGCTGGCTCTGGTGTCGACGCTTGGCTGGGGGGTGGCCACTGCTCTGGCCGAGGATGCTTCAGTCGTGCGAGTAGTCTATTTCACCGCTACTGATTGCTCTCACTGCGCAGTCGTCGTCGACGATGTCTTGACTCCATTGCAGGCTGAATACGGCGATCGACTGCAGATCAAGGTAGTGGAGATCTCCGAACCGGCGAACTACGAGATGCTGACCCGCGCCGAGGAGATGTTCGGAGTGAGCTCTGAGGAGCGCGGGCTGCCGACGCTGATCATTGACGGAGAGATACTGATCGGTGAATATGCCATTCGCCAGCGGCTGTCATGCCTTCTGGATACTTGCCTGACAGCAGGTGGCACAGCGTGGCCTGGCATCCCCGGCCTGGATGAGGTCGCCGTTGAGAGCAAATCCGGCCTGGGCACAGGGTTTAGCTTGGAACTGGAAGAAGCGGCGGTTTGTGGGCCGGAGGACACGGCTGCATGTGAAGCACCAGTCGCGATCTGGGCAGCCTATTTCTACGATGTGGGTTGCCAGGAATGCAGCCGCGCTGAGTACGACATCCGCTATGTGCAGAGCAGATTCCCGCAGTTGCTGGTCGAAGAGCACAACGTCCAGGATGATGCTGCCCTGGCGGAGTGGCTGGGCACTCGCGCTGGCGTCCCAGAGCGACAGCGTCTGGGCACCCCGGCGTTCTTCGTCGGCGACGACTACCTGATCAGCGCTGACATCACGTCCGCTGCGCTGTTGTCCTTGGCTGAACGGTACGCCTCCACTGGTGCGGAGCGTGCCTGGACTGATTTCAATCCCGCAGAGGCTGAGCAGACTCTCATTGAGCGCTTCCGGTCCTTTGGTACTGTTACCGTGGCCTTCGCTGGCTTGGTGGATGGTCTGAATCCCTGTGCATTTGCTACCTTGGTCTTCTTTGTCTCCTATCTGACTCTAAGTGGGCGACAGGGGCGCGAGGTGCTTGCTGTTGGAGCGGCCTTCACTCTGGGTGTGTTCCTGGCCTACCTGGCGGTGGGGCTAGGCTTCTACAGGGTGCTCGGTCTGCTAGGCGGCCTGTTGACGACCCTGGGCCGATGGGTGTACGGCCTGACGGCGGTCATGTGCGCTGCGCTGGCCGTGTTCAGCTTCCTTGATTCTCTGAAAGCCCGCCGCGGCGAAATCGGCGACATGGCGCTGAACCTGCCTCACGGGCTGCGCATGCGCATCAACGCCGTCATTCGGAGGGGGCGCAGCTCGGGAGCCTTTGTCGCCGGATCTTTCGTGAGTGGCGTGGTGGTGTCGTTCCTGGAACTGGCCTGCACGGGGCAGGTCTATCTACCGATGATTGTTTTCATGGTGAGCCGACCGGAGATGCAAACGCGAGCACTTGCCTTTCTCTTGCTTTACAACCTGCTGTTTATCCTGCCGCTGGTGGTTGTTTTCATCCTGGTCTACTGCGGCGCCGGCTCAAAGCAGTTGAGCCATTTCCTCGAACGACGGGCGGCGACGGTCAAGCTTGGGATGGCGCTACTGTTCACCGCTTTGGCGGTTTGGCTAGCCAGTTCAGTTGTGGTGGTGGCATAGGGTAGCATAGATAGATGGACGCGACTATTCAGGCTGGCTCAGGTGCAACGCGCTTCGGTCACGGATCAAGTGCGTGCATCTCCGCGGGCGTGACCAATAGACCCTTCCCGTTCATGGGGGAGTCTCAATCAGCGTTGGAGGGGAGAAGCCCATGACTAGAGTGCTCTGTCCCCAGAACCAGTGTGTGTTTTGGGATGAAGGCATCTGCGGGGCCGACGAGATCGCGCTCGACCCCGAGCAACTCTCCTGTGTCACGATAGAGAATATCAAGGACCTGATCTTGCAGGGAGAGGATCTTGGTGAATGGGGCGAGGGGATTGAGGAAGATGAAGAATGGGAGGACGAGAGGCTTTTCGACGACGACGATGACGACGACGACTGGGAGCCGTATTGAGCCCTGGATATTTCCTGGTGATGGACATGGCGATGGACGTGGCGATGGACGTGGTGCTGGGCAGGATGATGCCTCACCGGAGCCCACATGGGAGGCGCATAGAATTGGTATGAAGAGGAGCGGTGCGCTGGTGTCTCTTTGGCCGGCGAGACAGACGTGGCAGGCTACGCGCCCGTCGGAGCGGCAGGCGATTCTGCCAACTGATGTAAAGGAGCCTTTGCGATGCGACATTTTCTTGGCCTTGCTGACCTTTCTAGTGATGAGCTTTGGCAGATACTCAACCTGGCAGTGGATCTGAAAAAGGAATGGCTGGACGGTGGCAATCGGCCTCTTCTCCAGGGCAAGACGCTAGCGCTGCTCTTCCAGAAGCCGTCGCTGCGCACGCGCGTTTCCTTTGAGATGGGCATGTTTCACCTGGGAGGCCAGGCGATCTACCTCTCGCCAAACGAGGTGCAACTGGGGCAGCGCGAGAGCGTGGCAGATGTAGCGCGGGTGCTGTCCCGCTACGTGGATGGCATCATGGCTCGCGTCTTTGCCCATTCAGACATCGAACAGTTGGCGGCCCATTCCCATGTGCCGGTCATCAACGGCCTGTCGGATTACAACCATCCCTGTCAGGTACTGGCAGATCTGCTGACCATCCTGGAGAAGAAGGGGCGATTGGAGGGCCTGCGGCTGGCCTATGTGGGCGACGGCAACAACGTGGCCGTTTCGCTGCTTTTGGGAGGGACGAAGCTGGGCATGGAGGTCGCCTTGGCAACCCCGCCTGGCTACGAAATCACTGAGGATGTGGAGAACCTGGCTACAGCGTTTGCCGAGCAGAGTGGCGGGCTCGTTGACCTGAGCTACGAGCCGCTGGAGGCCGTGGCCGGGGCCGACGTCATCTACACCGACACTTGGACGAGCATGGGGCAGGAGGAGGAAACACGGAAGCGGCTCAAGCTCTTCCCGCCCTACCAGGTCAACGAGCGTTTGCTGGCGGCCAGTGGCAAGGACGATGTGATCGTCATGCACTGCCTGCCGGCACATCGGGGACAGGAGATCACCGACGAAGTGGCCGATGGCCCGCATTCGGTGTTGTTCGACCAGGCCGAGAACCGCATGCATGCACAGAAGGCGGTGCTAGCTTTGCTGTTGGGAGGGCAGTGAGCAGCAGTTGCCCCTTGGCTATCAGTCATTAGCCATTGGCTATACATCAGTGGGACCATGACCAACTTCCTCAACGTCTTCAGTCGCTTCGGCTGGCAGAGCGCTCTCGACGTTCTGCTCGTGGCCTTGATCTTCTATGCGCTGCTGCGCCTGTTCCGCGGCACACAGGCAGTGCAGCTTCTGCGCGGCATCGTGGTGATCGTGCTGCTGATCTTTCTGATCACTAGCCAAGTGAATCTGCCCGCCTTCGCTTGGCTGGTTCGCAACTCATTGCCTGCACTGCTGGTCGCTATCCCAGTCATCTTCCAGCCCGAACTGCGGCGGGCGCTCGAACGCTTGGGGCGCGCCGCCCCATTCCTATTCCCCCGCGAGGAGCAGAGGGCAGCGCATCTTATCCGCGAACTATCTGAGACTGTACTGAGGCTTTCGGAGCGGTGCCACGGTGCGATCATCGTCTTGGAGGGCGAGACAGGTCTCCAGGACTATGTCGAGACAGGTGTGAAGGTTGATGGACAAGTGACAGCACAACTGCTGTTGAGCATCTTCTATCCGGGCACAGCGTTGCATGATGGGGCAGTGATCGTGCGGGCTGACCGTATCGTTGCCGCGGCGTGTGTCTTGCCATTGACGGAGGAGCCATTGGGCGGGCTGGGTACGCGACATCGGGCGGCTGTTGGGATCACTGAGCAGAGCGATGCTTTGGCCCTTGTCGTCTCGGAGGAAACGGGCATCATCTCCATTGCCCGGCGTGGTGGGATCGCCCGGCGACTGGATAAGAAGCGGCTGCAGCGGGTGCTGGAGGCTTTCTACGTTCGACGCGGCGTGTGGGAGAGGCTGAGATGAAGCGCTGGTTCTCGGAAGCGGGCAGCGTGGCTCTGGCGCTGGTGGTGGCGCTCATCGTCTGGGCAAATGCGGAGCAGGAGAGCAATCCCATCTTCGTGATGCGCGGCGTGTCGGTCAACTTGCGTGGAATGGGGGCCGGTCTCGCCCTACGCAGTCTCACAGCGGAGTCCGTCGATGTGCACGGCCGGGCGCCGGAGGACTTCTGGCAGACAGGGCGCGGGGCTGATTTCGATGCCTATGTGGACTTGGCCGCGTTGGGGACTGGCAAGCATCAACTGGATGTACAGTTCTCTTCTTTCCAGCCAGAAGTGCAGATATTGGAGGTGACGCCGCCACAGGTGACTGTGGAGCTGGAGCGCATGAAGCAGAAGAGCGTGTCAGTCAGGGCTGAAGTCATGGATTCGGCTCCCTTTGGCTACGATTGGCATACGCCTGAAGTCACTCCGGCTGAGGTGCAGGTGAGTGGCCCTGAGCGCTACGTGGATTCGGTTGCGACGGCGGTGGTTGAAGTGTATCTGCGAACCGCGAGAAACGCAGTGGAGCGCTCATTGCCGGTATCGTTGCGCGGGAAAGATGGCCAGCCCGTGGGCAATGTCGTCGAGTGGGCGCCTCGGATGGTGACGGTGACGGTTCAGATTGAGCAACGGCCGGGCTATCGAGATGTCTCTGTGCGGGTGCGCCGGGAAGGGCAGGTGGCCAGGGGCTACCGCATTAGCGAGGTGGCCGTTGATCCATCCATTGTCACCCTCTTTGGCAGCCCCACGGCCATCGAGGCCGTGCCAGGCTACGTGGAGACGGCGCCGGTGAACATTGAGGGAGCCAGCGGTAACATCGTGGAGCGGTTAGCGCTCATCGTGCCCGAGAATGTCTCTGTCTTCGGCGCTCAGAGCGTCGTGGTCAGTGTGGGGGTCACTCCCATCGAGGAAAGCATGTGGGTGCAGCGGGCGCCGGTGATACAGGGGTTGGGTGATGGGTTGCAGGCTGAACTTTCCCCTCAGATCGTTGAGATTCTCGTGGCAGGCCCGTTGCCGCGACTGGAGACATTGCAGCCGGGTGACGTGCAGATACTGCTTGATCTGACCGGATTGGAGGCCGGCACGCATACGCTGGAACCGTCAGTGATCCTGCCGGAAGGAATACGGCAAGAGACCTTGGTGCCGGAGACCATCGAGGTGAAGATTTCCCTGATTCCTACGCCTACGGCTACAGTCACACCGACGGTGACTGGGACGGCCACGGCAACGGCTACGATGACACCGGCGATTATCGCCACTAGCCGCGCGACGCGCACGCCCACACCGGCTGCAGGTGGGGGGAGCTAAGGCGGCTAGCAGGCGATGACCAAGCCTATCGTTGCTCTAGTGGGACGGCCCAACGTGGGCAAATCCACCCTCTTCAACCGCCTGGTGGGGCGGCGGCAGGCGATCGTTGAGGATCTGCCCGGCACGACGCGCGACCGCTTGTACGGCGACACCGAGTGGGCTGGCGCGTCTTTCACCGTGGTGGATACTGGTGGGCTGGACATCGCGGCCAGCGACTCCCGGAGGAGCAAAGAGGAGAGGCCAGCGCCGCTAGCGGTGGCCTCAGCCGATTATGTGGATGAAGTGCGTGGCCAGGTGGAGGTGGCGATCAGCGAGGCCGATGTGATCGTCTTCTTGGTGGATGCCCAGGATGGCGTGACCACTGGAGATGAAGACGTGGCCGATCTGCTGCGCCGGACAGGCAAGCCGGTGCTGCTGGTGGCGAACAAAGCCGACAACGCGGCCCTGCGGACAGCGGCGGTGGAGTTCTACGCGCTGGGCCTGGCGGACCCCCTGCCTATCTCGGCGCTGCACGGCACGGGCACAGGTGACCTGCTGGACGAGGTTGTGAGCAGTTTTCCTGTCGGCGAGCCGGAACCCCTGCCAGAGGCGGTGAAGATCGCCATCGTAGGGCGACCCAATGTGGGCAAGTCATCACTTCTCAATGTCCTGATGGGGCAGGACCGGGCTATCGTCAGCCCGATCCCGGGGACGACCCGCGATGCCATTGACACCCTCCTGGAGTGGGAAGGGGAGCAACTGGTGCTCATCGACACGGCGGGCATCCGGCGGCGGGGCAAGATCGAGCGAGGCATTGAGCGCTACAGTGTGCTGAGGGCACTGCGGGCCATTCAACGGGCGGATGTGGTGCTGCTCCTTGTCGACGCCACCACTGGCGTCACGCTGCAGGATGCGCACATAGCGGGCTACATCCTAGAGGAAGCCAAGAGCGTGGTAGTCGTGGTGAACAAGTGGGACCTGGTGGAGAAGGATACCTACACCATG
>CAZPMV010000020.1:19578-20678 GCA_964587335.1 uncultured Anaerolineales bacterium | reverse complement strand
AGCCACGGAGCGCAGCGGAGTGGCGTTTTGACGGCACTCCACTTCGTTTCGTGCCCGACTACGAGCCATCAACACGTTGCAGGGAGATCACCCGAACCCCTGATCGCGAAAAACACGGAACTTCACGAAAGACGCAAACACCTTTCATGTCATTCGTGGCGATTATACCACACCTTGCCCACTGCGCGAAACTGTGTTACAGGGAGCGAGAGCCAGGCCATGCTGGACGTCCTGCAATCCCAGCCTTTGGGCAGTCGCTGTACCTTGGTCAGGAACCGCAGCGCGCCGAGGAAAACACAGCATAGCCCCGCACGCCGATTGCCCAAGCAAAAGCGGGGGCCTCCTGCTCGGAAAGAGCCCACAGACCCCCGCCTGGCTTCCGTTAGCTATCTGCTATCTGCCATCAGCGATCAGCAATTGGCCATCCGCTATCAGCCAGCGGCTGGTCATTGTTGCAGATCCTCCACCATGTGCCGATATCTCTCCACCAGCTCTTCGGCCTCAGTCGAGGAACCCGCTTCGGCGACGACACTGAAGAGCGGCCTGTCCGGGTCAGGCCGGATCAGCACCCAGGCGCGGTCAGTCAACCAGAACTTGATCCCATCGATAGTCTCAATGCGCGACTCCTTGTGCTCCTTGCTGAGCAACCGCATGACCTTCCCCTTGGCCTCCCAGGGACAGCTCACCTGCCCATTGGCGATGAAGAACGGCGGCAACCCGGTGACCACCTCCGAAAGTCGCATCTGCTGTGTGGCCAAGAACTCCAGCAACTTGGCCGTGGCCATCAGACCATCCATGGCAGGCTGAAATAAAGGGAAGATGAAGTTCCCTGTGCCATCTCCCGCCAAGATGACCCCTTCCTGGCAAGCGGCCCTCATCAGCGCGTGGAGGTCATCAACCTTGGTACGCACCACCATGCCGCCATGGCGGGCAGCGATTTGCTCAAAGACCAATGGTTGATTCACCGGCACGACCAGCACGCCACCGCCGGCCGCCCGCAAGGCCAGATCAGCCATGACCACACAGGCCAGCACATCCGACAGCCTCTGCCCCCTATCATCCGTCAGGAAGACCTTTTCCCCGCCCACATCCAGGCGCAC
>CAZPMV010000020.1:0-19478 GCA_964587335.1 uncultured Anaerolineales bacterium | reverse complement strand
TTTCTATCTCCCGCTGGGCTCCTTTGTTCAGGTTCAGGCCATCGCCGTCCATGAAGCGAATGTCCACCACCCGCTGATCGTGCGGAGAAAGGCGCACGTGCACTCCGGCCACAGCCTCAGTCACTCGGGTGTAGTAGCGTGCGACAGGCAAAGGCATTGTCCGCGTATCCCATACGTTGACGCCGCCGGAGGGGAGCCCGGAGATGATCGCCCGCTTCAGCATGCGGGGGCTGCGGTGCGGACCCCTGTTGATGACCACCAGCGAGCCTTTGGGCAATGCGGCGGAGAATGCTGCCCCCAGCTTGGCCGCGAACTCCGGGGTCAGATCCACGTTGACGATCCCCGTGACGCCGAAACGCCCGAAAAGCACTTTGCGTCCCTGCCGCCCCCAGACGATGCTCGACTTCACCGTGGCTCCCGGCTCCACTTCCTTGCCCGGCCAGATCTTGACATTGGGGTGAATGATCGCCTGTTCGCCCACCACGCAGTTGTCGCCGATGACCACCCCCTCAAAGATAGCCGTCTTGGCCTTGATGCTGCACTGGCGGGCGATGATGGCCCCCTCTATCTCGGCTGCCTCGCCGATGTAGCAGTTGCGCCACACGATGCTGCGATCGAGGCGCGCTCGATTGTCAACGATGGTATAGTCGCGCACTACTGTGGGGCCGTGGATGATCACCCCGCCCTTGATCTGAACTTCGTCGCCCAGGTAGATGGGGCCATACAGTTGCGCGTCTGGCGCAATCTCCACACCCTCGCCAGTCCAAATGCGGCCGCCGATATGCTGACCTAGTTCGCCAAGGTGCACACGGCCCTGCAACAGGTCACTGCAAGCACGCATGTACTCCTGGTGATTGCCGATGTCACACCAGTACCCTTCCGCCACGCAGCCGAACAGTGGGGCGCCCCGTTCCAGAAGCTGCGGAAAGACCTGCTGGCTCCAGTCGCAGGGCTCTCCCTCGGGGATCAGATCCAACACCTCCGGCTGCAACACGTAGATGCCGGTATTCACCTGGTCGGAGATCACCTCGCCCCAGCTTGGCTTCTCCAGGAAGCGAATGATGCGGCCGTCACTGTCGGTGATAATCACGCCATACTCCAGCGGACTGGGCACTCGGTAGAGGGCCAGGGTAGCCAGGGCACCCTTCTCTTCGTGGAAGGCGATGATCTTGCCAAGGTCGAAGTCGGTCAGCGCGTCGCTGCTGACGACGATGAAAGGCTCGTCCAGATGCTCCCGTGCGTTCCTCACGCTGCCCGCCGTGCCCAGCGGCACTTCCTCCGCAGCATAGGTGATGTTCAGCCCCATCTGTCGACCATCGCCAAAGTAATCCTGGATCACGTTAGCGCGGTACTGTACGGTGGCGACTACCTCGGTGATCCCATGCCGCTTCAGCAGTTCCAGAATATGCGCCATCACAGGCTTGTTGACCACCGGCACCATTGGCTTCGGACGCCCGCTGGTCAGCGGCCGCAATCGCGACCCCTGCCCCCCAGCCATGACTACAGCTTTCATCTTCGGGTATCCTCCCTCATCCTTGTCTACTGCGCTGCACTGGACGATCGGATCGGTCGTTCAACATACATCAGAAGTTGCGCGGTTCACTCTATGAGCGGGGGGGGCAAAATCATGCTACATGACAATGGCCTCGTTGAGGAGACCAGATGCCATGATGTCCAGACTATACCCCTCCACACGGTTCATATGCCCTCAAGTAGCTCAGGTCTTGCGAGCACTGGGAGCGGCCGCGCTAGGCGGTCCGGCATTCTTCGACCTGCTTTGCCTCTACGTCACGGGCCTGATCCTGCTGGACAAGCGCCAGAATGCCACTAGGATCACTCGTTTCTTGCCCGGCCGCTGTCACGATGCATTGAACCGGCTGCTGCGAGTGATGTTTGTCTCCACTCGCGTCGTGATGGCCTTGCTGGTCGCACTGGCGCAGAGCTATGGCTTGGCTGGCTATCTGTGCTTGGACGATGTCGTGGTCGCCAAGCGGTTTTGCAGGAAGTGTCCATGGACGGGGTGGACTTGGTCCAATAGCGAGAAGCACAAGGGCTACGGTTTGCACACCGTCGTGTTGTAAGGAACCGCTGAAGCGGTCACTACGAACCTGTCTCCGACAATGCGGCAAAGTCAGAGACTTCGCACTCTCCCGCTGCACCTAGGTGCGATAGTTCTACCCTATGTCCTCTCAGCGAAGCAGCGCCGAAAGATAGATGCGCTTGTCGAGGAGCGGGCGCTCACCACCGTACTCACTCCAGGACTCAAAGATGGACGGTCTACCTCTGTCGCGGAGGCCGCCGCCTACCGCGGCGGCGTAGGGGTAGGCGGTTCGGCGGTCGGTGTAGGCGGCCCCGGCGTCGCCGTCGGCAGCACCGGCATCGGCGTGTCTCGTTCCTCTGGCACAGTGGCTGGCGGTGCGGCAGAGGTCGGCCCAGAGGTCAGCGTGGCCGTGGGACTGGCCGCTGTCGTTGCCGTGGACGTGTGCGTCGGCGTCACTGTGGGCATGACCGTCGCGGTAAGCGTCCACGTCGGCGACTTCATCAACACGGCCGTCGATGTAGCGGTGGGCGTTGGCGTCTCCGTCGGCGTTGGCGTCGCAGTGCCAGTAGGCGTGCCCGTCGGTGTGGGCAAAGGCGGAGTGACCCCGCCCGTGCCGGTCGGGGCGGCTGTTGGCGTTGGTGTGGGGACCTGCGCGAAGCTACTCCACAGCCCATCGCCGCTACCTGCGTACAGCCTCGCTGGCTGCAACGGGTCTATCTCCAAGACATAGATCGTCTGCCGGCCCAGCCCCCGCCACATCGGTTCCCAGTGTAAACCACCGTCATAGCTGCGATAGACTCCCTTCTGCTCCAGGGCAGCGTAGAGGGCCTGAAAGACCAATGGATCGGCCTCCAGGGAAAGCACCTGGCGGCCGCGCAGGGCCATGCTTGACGGCTGCCAGGTGCGGCCAGCGTTCTCGCTGCGGTAGACGCCATCATTCGTGCCCGCCAGCAGGAGATAGGGAGCCCGGGGAATGGCAAGCAGGGCGTTGACCCGCCGTTGTTCGAGGCCCTCACCCGTTCTCCACGATTTGCCCCCATCAGCCGTCTGCCACAGGCCCGCCGTTGTGCCCACAGTGATGAAGTATGGGTCGTCTGGATGAGCGATCAGAGAAAGCACGGCTGAGCTATGCGGCCAAGGAGTGACCTCTAGCCAGGAAAGACCTCCATCGGGACTTCGATACAGTGCGTGCCCCGCAGCAACGTACACCGTCTCGGACTCACTTGACGACACGATCAGCGCCGCGCTGTCGGCTGGCGGCAAGCCCGCCCAGATCAGCGTCCAGGTGCCTCCCCCCTCGTCGCTCCGGTAGACCCCACGCTCGTCCGACGACCCAGCCACCACGTACACCCGGCGTGCGTTGGCGGGATGGACGGCCAAAGCCTGCACGGCGACTTGCCCCAGCGCGCCTTGGGGCAGTCCCGCGTTGATGGGCGACCAGGTGCGCCCGCCGTCAATGCTGCGCTGCAATCCCCCGGCGGTGACGGCATAGTGCAGCACCAACCCCTCACTGGCCTGCACGACTAGCGAGGTCACCTTCCTTTCCATCAGGCCGAGAGGGATCCAGGTGTACCCCTGAGACTCCCGCCAGGCCCAGGGCAAGGCCGCCAGTGGCAGCAAGAAGATCAGGCAGGTCAGCCACATCGGCGCTTGCCGCCGAATCCGGAAAAACACTCTCATACTCCCTGATCTCGCTGGGGCATTGAGCTCAGTCGAGCCACCGCCTCTGCTGGCTTCTCGGATAGTCTCCTAACGCGGCGGAGTCGGCGTATCTGTTGGCACCGGCGTGTCGGTCGGCCGCGCCGGCGTATCGGTGGGCGTGGGCACAGGCGTATCGGTCGGCGGGGGCGGGGGCGGCGGAGTCTGTGTGGGGGTCAGCGTCGGCGGCGCCGTAGCTGTCGGTGTGCTCGTAGGCAGAGGTGTAGACGTCGAGGTGGGAGTCGCCGTGGGCAGGGGCGTCGGCGTCGGCGTGGCGGTTGCCGTGGACGTAGGCGTGGGCGTGGCCAAGGCCAGCAACACTGCCTGCTCCCCCGCTTCGGCTTCACTGCAATCTACATTCTCTAGGGCCAGCGCGGCCTGGTAGTACTCCAGCGCGGCCTGGTAGTTCGAATTATCCCGCTGCAAATCCCCCAGCCGTAGATATGCCTCGCATAGCAACAGGGCCAGGTAGCCACCCGCGTAGTCCGGGCGCACCTCATACACCGCCTCTAACCACGTCAATGCCTGCTGCCAATCCTGCCGCTGATAGGCTATCAAGCCCTCCAGATACAGCGAGACCAGCCGCCGTCCGTCAGATGCCTGCTTGTTCTTGGGATGGATGCTCAGGGCGCTGCCGAAGCGCTGCGCGGCCAGACGCACGGCGTCCAAGGAATCGCCATCGTCAGTCAATTGCGCTTGACCATCACTCAGGTAACTGATGAAAAGATACTCCTGGATGGCCTCAGTGCGATAGGAAGGAGCTAGGGAGCGAATCTCTTCGAACTTCTCTATCGCCGCCCACCAATCGGCGAGGTTGTAGCGTTGCACTCCCTCGTCATACAGCACCAACAACCGCTGCTGCCGCTCCACGAAGTCAAGCAATTCCTGGGCATCGGCATACGTCGCATCAATCGCCAGGATGTCACGCAGATAGGCATGCGCCTCGTCCCAAGCCCTATTCTCAATTGAGGCCTTAGCCTGGGCGTACTGCTCCGCCAGGTCACGCAGTCGCTGTGCGCGGGCCAAGCCCATCTGCGATCCTTGGTCATCGGGCACCAGCGCCACCAGTTCCTCGAAGGACTCAATGGCCCCCTCGTAGTTGCCCACAGCCAAGCGGGCCTCTGCACGATTGCGCAACTCCTGCACCCGGGTCTGGAGACGTTGGCCTCCTAACAGATCAAAACCGTTGCACTGCAGGAAGTAGAAGCTCACAAGCAACAGGATGCCCAAGGTCACCCCCAACCAGAGTAGCCAGCGACGGCGAGGACGTTCCCTTGCTCTTGGCGTTTCCAACTTACCAGGATCCGCTGGCGCCTCGCCGCCTACCGCGTCCAACTGCAGAAACCAGGACACCTCGTCCAGCAGAGCCTCTATCCCCTGCCGTTCCGGTTGCAGCTCGCGCAGGCGCGTGAAACACTCCAGCGCAGCCTCCCATTCGCGATGCTGGTAGTGAGCCATGGACTGCTGGTAGAGCGTCTCGGGGTCAACCAGCGGTTCAGTTGCTGAACTAGCTGTCTCGGTAGGAATGGTGTTCTCCATCACTCGTAGATCGTGAAACGTGAAACGCAATCTTATGCATTACGTTCTGCGAAGCCTCTGAAAAACGCAAGAACGTCAGCGGATGAAGCCGATTTCTCCCATTTCCATTTTCTATCCGCTTAATCCGCTGATGGCTTCTGGCTTTTCTCAACAGATTCGTTCTACGTCTTAGCGTACCGGTTGGCCTTCCAGCGGGCTGTGGCGGGGCGCAGCTGCCGCAGCATGAACTTCGCCTGCCGTGATCACCAATGGCAGATAGCGCTGCACGAACGCGTAGCGATCCACGATCTGTACGTCATCAACGAGAGTCCAGGTATTAAAATGCTGATCCCAGCGATTGTGGTTGGCAAAGACGATCTGGATCGTCTGCCCGGCGTAGGGCGTCAGGTCAATGGCCGCATAGCGCCAGCCCAGGTCCTTCAGCACGCCATAATCCACACCAAGCTGCGGATCGGGGCCAGCATCGTTACCATCCCGCAAGGCCAGCGCCAGAGAAATGCCCTCGCTGGAGTGGATGGTCACATCAAAGGTGTCATAGAACTCCTGGAACCGCTCGCTCCAGAGAAGATCATAAGTGAAGACACGATACCATAACGTCAGTGACGGCCTTGCCATGTCGTTCGGTCCGGGGACGGCGACGGTCTGCGAGATGATCGCCGCACCCACCGGTACCGTGCCCGGCTCCGCTAAGTCCAGGCTGGGCCCGTAGTCGGGGCTGCCCAACTGGGCTGCCCAGGTTGTCTCGCCGCTCGGCGAAAGGGTTTCCGTCACCGCCGACTTGCTGGAGAGCGCACCATACAGCATCCACGGATCAAAGGTCTGCGCCTCGAAGTCCGGGTTGGACACCACCTGCACCGCCGTGCGAGCGTTGCCATCGCCACCAGAATAGTCCTCGATGTGCCCCGCCTGGTCACGCGCCCGCACACGGAAGTAGTAGGTGCGCCCCGGCTGACCGGCAAAAAGCGCTGACGTAATGGGCGTGTTGACCAGCCAGGTGAGCCAGGGGCCACTCCGCCCCTGTCGCACCTGCAGATCGTAGCCAGCGATGCCAGAGCCCGCCTCGCCATCGGTTCCCTGCCACTCGACGGTGAAAATCGAGCCAGACTGATAGGCCGCCAAGCCCACGATGGAAGACTGGGGGGGCTGGCGGTCGATGTTGACCCAGGTGGTGCGGGTCATCTCCACGTTGCCCGCCACATCCACAGCATAGTGCTCCACGCGGTGCGGCCCCTCTACAGTCAGACTAAAGGTGGCGCCACTGACCCAGCCACTGCCATCTACCTGATACCACGTCTCAGCAACGCCGGAGGCCTGCTCGTCGGCCGACACGGCAACATCCAGATCCGACGTGTACCACCCGCCGCTGCCCGCAGTGCCGCTGACCACCAACGTTGTCGTCGGAGGTGTGCCATCGTACCACACACCTTCTGGCACCATCATCCAGTGCGTGGGATCGGCGTTGCCTGCGGTGTCGTTCAGCCAGAGATACAGGTCATGCCGCCCTTCCGCGGGGACAATCATGTTGGTGATCGTCGTGGTGGTGGTGACGAACGTGCCGTCGTAGCCGGTGACCGGTGGCGTATCGAACCGGTAGAAAGCCCCGACGATCCCCGAGAAGTCCAGCGGATTGCTCCAAGAGACCCAGAAACGATTCTCCCTAGACCAGCCCTGGGGCCAGACCATCAGGCTCGTGGGCGGGTCTGGCGCGTGAAGATCCATGCGCAGCGTGGCCGTCTGGCTGATCTCCTCGTTGCCTGCCACGTCCAGGCCATAGTACTCCACCACGTGCTTGTCCTCGTTGGCGATGACCGCCTGCAAACCCGTTCGCCAGGGGCCGCCATCAATGCGGTAGCGGGCATTGCCCGGGCCGGAAAGCTCATCCTCCACGTCGAAAGTCAGCGTCAGCGGCGAGGTGTACCAACCATTCCAGCCCAGACTTCCCGAAATAGTCAGCGTTGTCGTAGGCGGCGTGGCGTCGTAATGCAGCGCATCCAGGGCCACGTTGCGGTTGTCGTGATCAGCGTTGCCCGCACCATCCCTCAGCCACAGGAAGAGGTCGTACGCCCCCTCGTCGGGGACCTCAATGCCATGCAACGTATTGCCCGTCACCGGACGACAAGTGCCGTCATCGGGCGCGGCAGGTTCCTCGTCCAGCTTGTAGCAAGCCACACCGATGCCCGAAAGGTCCTGCGGGTTGGCCCAGACGACGTCGAAATCGTTGACGTTAGTCCATCCCACAGGGCTCGCCTGCGGCCGGGTGGGCGGGCCGGGCGACTGCGTGTCAATCTTCAGCGCCACCGGGAACCACTGCTCCTCGTTGCCCAGGCCGTCCACGGAGTAGAACTCCAGCGTGTGCGTGCCATCATCGGCGACGACGAAGTTGGCGCCGCTCTGCCACGTCCCGCCATCCAGGCGGTAGTACGTCGCCGCGATGCCCGAGACAGTGTCGGTAGGCAACAGGGTTACAGCTACCGGTGAGGTGAACCAGCCATCGAGCCCCTCATCACCGTCCAATAGATAGGCCGTGGAGGGCGGCTGCGTGTCTATGGGCACCAGCCGTTCATGCTCCGCTTCGATGTTGCCCGCCACGTCCAGCCCGTGGTATTCTAGCAGATGTTGCCCATCATTGGCAAAGATGACCTCCACGTCCTGCGTGTCGCTGAACCAGCCTCCGCCATCTATCTGGTAGAAGATCACCGCCGGGCCGGAGGTGTCGTCGCTGATAGTCAGGGTGACCGTCACTGTGTTGGAGTACCAGCCGCCAGGGCCTGGAGGATCGCTCAGGGTAATCGCCGTGACCGGCGGCAAGCTATCAATGGACAGGGTAGCGACGTGAATAGTCTCCACGTTGCCCGCCACGTCCCACGAATGGTATTCCACACCGTAGACGCCATCCACGTTTAGGGTAAACAGGGTATCGCTGATCCAGTCGCTGCCGTCGATGCGGTAGCTGCTGCCCGCCACGCCGCTCACGGAATCCTCGGGCTCCAGCGTGCCATCCACTGCGCCGGTATACCAGCCGTTGAGCCCCAGCGGTCCGGTGATGCGCAGGTCAGTGGTGGAAGGCGTGCCGTCGAAGGAGAACGCCCGAATGAGCACGTTACGATTGCGGTGGTCCGCGTTGTCCGCGGTGTCCTGCAGCCAGAGGTAGAGATCGTGCTGTCCCTCAGCAGATACAGCCAGGTCGGCGATGCGCGTCAGGTCCACTCCTACAACGAGCGTGCCATCGTCCGGCGTCGTCGGCTCAGCGTTCAGCTTCCAGTAAGCCCCAACAATGCCCGAATCGTCGGGTGGGTTGCGCCAGGTGATGTTGAAGCTGTTGACCGTCTGCCAGCCGTCGGGGTCGGCGTCGAGGTTCGTCGGCGCGCCGGGGGCCGACGTGTCCAGGGACAGAGCGACCACCCCTGCCTGCGTGTGGTCCGTGTGGCCCAGCTCATCCTGCAACCAGAGATGGAGATTGTGTGCGCCATCGCCGCCGACGCTGAGGTCCCCGACGCTTGTCAGATCAGCACCAACGACGAAGGTACCGTCCGTGGCATTGGCCGGCTGCGCATCCAGCTTGTACCATGCACCAGCCACCCCCGAGAGCTCGGTAGGATTGACCCAGGTGACGCTGAAGAGATCCACGTTCGCCCAGTCAGCGGGGTTGGCAGTCAAATCCTGCGGCGCACCGGGCGGCGCGGTATCCAAGTACAGCGTCACCGCCCCCGCCTGCGTATGGTCTCCGTTGCCCAAGCCATCCTGTAGCCAGAGATAGAGGTCATGCGCGCCATCGCTGCCCACGCTCAGACCGCTGATGCTCGCCAGATCAGCACCAGCGACGAAGGCGCCATCCGTACCGTTCGCGGGCGGCGCGTCGAGCCTGTACCACGCGCCGGCGATACCTGCTGGATCGGACGGGTTGGTCCAGTGGAGATCGAAGCTGTCCACGTTGCTCCAACTCGAGGGCGTGCTGGTCAGACCGATGGGGGCGCCCGGCCCGGCGCTGTCAATGCTGAAGGTCACGCCAGAGCCAGGAACTTCGACGTTGCCCGCCATATCGCTGGCCCGGCTGTGGACGGTGTAACTCTGCCCATTGGCCCAAGGCGGCAGGTTGTTGCTCAAGTCCCACGCCGCAGTGCCAGTAGCGGCCAGCCATTGCTCACCGGCGACCCAGGCCGTACCGTCCCAGGTGTTCCCTGAGACGACATCCAGCACACTCACCTCGACCAGGGCGACCCCCGAGCTGCCGGTCTCCACTGCGGAGCCCGTGATACTGGACACGCCGGCGTAGGTAACACCGTCGGCGGGGAAGGTGATTTCAGAGGTCGGCGGCTGGGTGTCAATGAAGAAGGGCCCCAGGTGCAGCGCAGCGGCAGCCCACAGCCCGGCGCGGTCGGCCGTCCGCAGGTGGACGTAGTGATCGGAGCTGTCGGGCAGCAGCGGGCTACTACCATTGAGCGTGGCTGTGGTCGTGGGCGGCGTGGGCACGGTCAGCGGCGCGTGGTCCCAGAGAAGCGCGTAGCCATCAACGTCGCTAGTAACGTCGGTCCCCGCGTCCCAGTTCAGGCCCACAGTGGGATCGTTGGACCAGACGCCGACCGTGTGGCTGGAGCTGGCAAAGGTGGCCGGATTGTCCGGCGGAGTAGTGTCCACAGCCAACGTGTAGGCAGGGCTGGTGGCGGTGACGCCGTCAGTGTCCCGGATGCGGAAGACGATCTGGTTGTTGGGCGCGTCGGGCAGCACCAGATCGGTCACGGTGATGCTTTGCGTGGTGCTCACCGTCCCCCCAACACTGAGACCCTCCGCTCCCCAATCGCTCCAGCTCGCGCCACTGTCGGTCGAGGTCTGGTACTCGGCAGAGGCTGGGTCCAGCCCTGCAGGATCGCCGACAGTGACTGACGTGGCCAGGGGCACGACGGTGATCCATCCCTCAGGCTGGAAGTCGCTCCAGGTTGCCGGGTTCAGAAGAGGAACAGAGTCCGGGACAGCGACCGGGCGCGCAGTCGCCGCTGGCGGCACGGCCCCTCCTACGAGCAAGACCAGCACCAGAGCGGTGGCCAGGTGTCGCGCAGGGAAGAAGCCGGCTCCTCGGCGGCTGATCAGTTTCACTATACGAAATACACTCTCACCAATCATCTCACCGACCTCCTACAAGGAGCTTCGCAGGGGGAGCCAACCTCATCAGAAGGGACAATAGAAGGGACAATAGCAATATCCCCGAAGTTGCGTCCGACAGAGCACCAATAGCATCCAGGGGGACTCGACGAGCCCCCCTGGCAACTTCCCTAACGACGAGAGCTCTGGCTCTCCAAGCTGTGGCATAGGCCTCCATGGGCCTCCATGGGCCTCCATGGGCCTCAATCTGCTGCAAACCGGTAGCCGATGCCACGCGCCGTGATCAAGCGCTTGGGATTGCTGGGGTCCTCCTCTATCTTCCGACGCAAGCGCAGCATGTGGGCAGCAACGAGATTGGCAGAACCATCGTAGTCATAGCCCCAAACTGTGGCAAACAACTGATCGTGGGTCAAAGCACGGCCAGCGTTGCTTATCAGGTAGTGCAACAAACGAAACTCGATCGGCGTGAGATAGACCTGGCGGCCATCGGGAAGGATAGCCACGTTGTTCACCGGATCGAGGTGAACGCCTGCCACCGTCAGTTGGTTGAGCCGATCACCAAAAGCGAAAGCCTCAGCGCGACGCATGACCGCTCTCACGCGAGCCAAGAGTTCCGCGGGCTCGAAGGGTTTGGGCAGATAATCATCACCTCCCACGTCGAGCCCGACTACCCGATCCGCCATTTCCCCTTTGGCCGAGAGGAAGATGATCGGCAGATCCGTGATGCGCCGTATCCGGCGACAGACCTCCAGGCCATCCATCCCTGGCATCATGACGTCTAGGATGACCAGGTCCGGCATCTCCTCATTTAACATGCGAAGGGCCTCCGGTCCGCTGTTGGTCGTCAGCACCGTGTAGCCTTCCTCGCGCAGGAGGAAACCGATCATCTTCACGCTGGGCGGGTCATCATCAACGACGAGAATGCGCATGGACCGCTCCGGTAACTCACTGGGCTCCGAGGAATCGAGATGAGCAGCGTCATTATACCATTGCCCTATGGCGTGCGCAAAACGGTCTGAAGGTAGGTGCGTCGGCTCGGAAGAGGACAAAGAGTGTCGGGGCGAATGCTGCGAGCCAGATGACAGGGGAGTCTTCATTTCGTCACTCCTGGACAGGCTAGCCAGAGACGCACAGAGCGCCCACTCGCCCCGCGCACCTTCGGCCTTATTCCCCATTGTCACAGATCAACATGAAAAGAAGATGATGAACAGAGACACCAAAGATGACAGTTCCGTCATCGCGAGGAGGCAGGACAAGATGCAACGCACCTTCGAGGTTGCTTCGTCAGTGCTGTCAGATCGATGTGTCGAGGCAGTCCTCGAGCAGGCATCTAACTTCACGAGGTGTGTTGCATCTGATACACCATCAGCCCTCCAGCGACGGGCGCCCAGCGGACATGCCTGTGCTAGAATGGCAGCAGTGTGAAGGGACAGCTAAGGACACGAAAGGAACGAAAATATGAGGAAATCGAGGAGACCATGAGAGTCAGCGTGAAACTGGGGGAGCCGCTATGACGGCAGGGGGCAAAGCGCACGCTGCAACTGGAGTAGGGGCGGGTTTGAAACCCGCCCCTACGGTCACCATGTCCGATGTGCTGTGCCACCTGGAAAGAGAATACCCCAGCTTGACCGTCAGAGCTGACGTAAATGGCTAATACTTCGTTCAGCCGCAATGTCGGCATTGGGCAGAGGCATAAACTCGCCAGAGACAAAGCCCTGGTAGCCAGTCGCAAAGAGAGCATTCAGAATAGTCTTGAAATCTAGGTGCCCTCCACCAGGATACCAGCGATTGGAATCAGCTACGTGGAAGTGGAAGATTCGGTCACCGCAGGCACGGATGCTATCTTCAATCACTGGATCCTCAATGTTCATGTGGAAGGTGTCCAGCAACAACCCAAAGTTATCCACGCCGACCCGCTCGACGAGGTCCAGCCCGTCGGCGACAGTGTGGATAAGGTCCGTTTCGTATCGGTTGAGCGGCTCCAGGGCAAATCGCACACCCGTTTCAGCGGCCACAGTCGCACACTCCTGGAGGGCCTCGACGAGGTACACCATAGATTGCTCGTGCCCTTGACCTTCGGGCGTGATGCCCCGAATCAGGCCCAAGATGATGATGGCATTGAAGCGCGCGGCCAGCGGCACGTGACTCTTGATCCGTTCGATAGCCGCGGCGCGCACGGCCGGGTCGTCGCTAGTGAACGACAACCCCTCTTCGCCCCAGGCCTGCCCCGTGCCGATGGCGGGCACGACCAGCCCGTGCGCCGACACGATGCGCTCCAGTTCGTCACTGTTCACCAGTTTGGGGTCGCGAATGGCGAGCTCGACACCGTCGTAGCCCATATTGGCGATCTTGGCGACGCTGGATTCAAAGTCGCCCTTGAATACGACTGCCGCAAATTGGGCAGCATGGGTGGAAAGAACAATACTGATTTTCATTGGTGGTATTCAGTGTATTCAGTCACCTGACCAAATGGATCAGAAACCGGGTTTTGTTGTGTAAGCGAAGCGACAAAGCCCGGTTTCTGCTGCCTGGCCGCATCACATCTGGCAAGTAATCTTACACTCCCCCCGATTCGTCTGCAACTCAATGATATTTCCGGGCACTTCTTCCAGGCCGATCTTCTTGGTGATCATAGGCGTCATGTCCATACCACTGGCCATGCACTCGATTACCCTGGGGAACGTGCCGTGCCCGGAATGGCCCTGGGAGCCGACGATGCGTGCGCGCCGCACCTGCAATACCTCGCCGGTGACCGGCATCTTGGCCTCCGCCCGGGCCGTCACGACGATGGTGCTGTTCAACGTGCGGCCTTCCCAGATGACGCGCTCGATGTCCGGGTAAACGATCTCTGGCAGCCCGGTCGCTTCCATAAAAAGATCGGCCCCCATACCATCGGTCAGCTCTAGCACCCGCTCCACAAAGCTCTCCTCGAGTGGGTTGACGACGAAATCAGCGCCCATTGCCAGTGCCAGCTTAGCTCGTCCTTCTTGTGGCTCAGAGATGATCACCTTGGAGGCCCCGGCCTTCTTGAGCACTGCACAGGCTGCGATCCCAATCGGCCCGCCGCCCAGGATGACGACCCGATCGCCCGGACGGATGCCGCCGCCGCGCTCAATCACGGCGTTATAGGCCACGCTGGTGGGTTCCACCACGCTGCCGGCCAGGAAGATGTCGTCACCCCGGTAGGCATCGGCCAGCGGCTCCAGGCTCCATAGAACCTTGGCTGGCAGGACAATGTACTGCGCAAACGCGCCATTGAGATTGAACCCGATTTCGTCCAGGTTCTCACAGTGGTTGGGATAGCCGTCGGCGCACGGTTTACAGTACCCGCACCACAGCATCTCTTCCGTGGTGACCCGCTCGCCCCCCCGGAACGGCTTGTTGGTGCGTTTATCCCTGGCCCTATCGCCGGCCTCCACGACGACGCCGGCAAGTTCGTGCCCCAGGATGCACGGGAACCCCGTCAGCCCTGGATAGTAGATATAGCCGTCGTCGTCGGCCTGCGCCATGTGCACGTCCGAGCCGCAGATACCACAAGCCTTGACTTGCAGCAGCACCTCATCCGGCCCAGGGGTGGGGATGTCATATTCCCTTATCTCGACCCGGGGATTGCGGTATACCAGGCTGCCCAGGTACGTCTGGCGACCGTCAACGTCTTTTGACCCCAGTTTGAAATCGGGCTTAGGCTGCCAATCCGCAACCAGGGTCACACCTTTCATTTTGCCTTTCATTTCACTTCCTCCCAAAATGTGGATATGAGCTACGCCAATGTGTTCTGGCCGATGACCGGCAAACCATAGACCGGTTTCCACCCCTCGCTCAGCGGCTCGCGCAGGTACGGCTCCATCTCCTCAGCCGTGCGGAGGGTGACCTCGTCCACCGGCGGCACGACGCCGGGCGGGAACGTCTCTAGAATCTGGTCGTTGACCAACGTCAGGTAACGCAGGATGGCCGCCATCGGTCGCTTAGCCTTTTCGGCCGAGCCATGCGTGGACTTGCCCACGACCCCCTCCGGCGTGGCCGCGATCTCGATGGCAAAGTGACCCTCACCCTCCGACCAACGGCTGGGCCGCCCGAAGGGGTCTACCGACTTGTCAAAGTGGCCGTCGGGCAGATAGCTCTTCCCCTCGGTGTCCACGGCGTATTCCATGTCCACCATCTCTGGGTGGAGCAGCAGCCCCAGCGAGGTCTCCGACTCGTCGGCGTGGACAAAGTTGGTGTCCAGTTTGCCGCCTCTCTCGGTGACTCGGAAGAACTCGCGCACGGCCCGGTGCCAGTCAATCACGCGGAAGATGCCGGGCAGGTGATACCGCTTCATAAACTGCTGGATGACCGACTCCAGCATCCACAGGTGGCCGTGATTGTTGAGGAGAATCTGCTTGCGGAAGCCATCGTTCCACAGACCGAGCATCACGTCAATCAACAGCTCGCGGGCCACGTTCTCTCGCACGATGACCGTGCCGGGCATGCCCATGTGATGGTACGGGTGCGAACCGTAGTTGAGCGGCGGCAGGGCCAAGTTGACCGGAGCGCCCCGTTTGGCAGTGTAGCGGCGTACGCCCTCCAGGATCTGGCTGACGTAGAGGGTATCGGACGCGCTGGGCAGGTGCTGACCGTGAAGCTCAGTGCAGCCGATGGGGATGAAGACGACGTCGTTCTTGCGCCGGTTCTCCTCGACCTGCCAGCGCACGGTCGTCTGGATGTAGGAGCCGGGCTTGCCCCACTCCACCGGCGAAGGGATGCCGTACTCGGCCAGGATGGCGTCAATCTCTTCGTCGCTGGCGTCCCACACTTCTTTTTTCAGGCGACCAACGGTGTTATCCTCGAAGAAGAGGTCCGGCTGGTCAGTGGCGAGTAATCCTTCTGGCAATGTTTTGTTTGACATATCTGTCTCCTTGATATTTATTGACTACTACACACGTGCGTAGAGCATTCTCCCAAGAACTGTAGAACGACTCCTCTGAAAAACCTGGAATCGTCAGCGGATTGAGTGGATCAAGCTGATTCTGTTTCATTCTTGCTTGTCCGCTTCATCTGCTTAATCCGCTGATGGCTTTTGACCATTTTCGGCAGAAATCGTAGAACGTGATGCCTGAATGTCACCTCGTGCATCACGCCGTATCAACCTCTCCTAGCCTGACCGGTCGGTTCTCCTCGTAGGACTTGCGCGCTGCGTATCCCATGACGACCGGGATGCGCCCGTCAATCCCCACGACCGGCGGGGTCTGGTCCTGCCGGACACATTCGATGAACGCTTGCATCTCCGCGATGTAGGAATCCGCGTACCGCTCGATGAAAAAGTAAAGCGGCAACGGCCCGTGGACGCCCTGCCCGTCGTTGACCACCGCCGAGTCGGGGGTCTTGTTGGAAACGGTCACCATACCACCGGAGCCAAACACCTCGACCCGCTGGTCGTAGCCGTAGACCGCCCGGCGGCTGTTGTCAATCGTGCCGATGACGCCGTTCTCGAAGCGCAGGGTGATGATTGCCGTGTCCACGTCGCCGGCCTCGCCGATGGCCGGGTCCACCATCACGCCGGCGGCGACATAGACCTCCTCCACCTCGCTGCCGATGAGGTAGCGGGCCATGTCAAAGTCGTGGATGGTCATGTCCAGGAAGATACCACCGGAGACCTTGATGTATTCGATGGGTGGCGGAGCGGGGTCGCGGCTGGTGATGCGCAGGAGATGAGGCTTCCCGATCTTGCCGGCTGCCACCAGTTCCCGGACGCGCCGAAAGTTGGGGTCGAAGCGGCGGTTGAAGCCAATCTGCAATTTAACGCCCGCTTTCTCCACCGCCGCCAGCGCCCGGTCAATGCGGGCCAGGTCGAAATCAATCGGCTTCTCACAAAAGATGTGTTTGCCGGCCTCGGCTGCTTCTTCGATCATCTGCGAATGGGTATCCGTGCTGGAGCAGATGATGACGGCCTCAATGTCAGGGTTTTCCATGATCACCCGATGATCCTGGGCGGCTGTGGGGATGCCAAACTGGGCTGCGCATTTCTGAGCTGCCGCCAGGATGATGTCAGACACGGCCACGAGATTGGCCTCTGGGATGCGAAAGGCCAGGTGTTCAGCGTGGAGCCGCCCGATCCGCCCCGCGCCGATGAGTCCAACGTTGATTTTGCCGGACATGTCGTTCCTCCTCATGCTGACTAGAGACCAGGTCCTTTCCGAAGAACCTGGTTTCCTGCAAACCACCGACGGAACCAGCCGATGGCTAATTGGTTGTCAAAGTAGTGTCCCATCTCCTCTGGCTCAATCAGTTTGGCGCGCTGGGGCACGCCCAGCAGCCGGTACACCTGCTGCACGATGGCGAAACTCCCCCGCGCCGCGTTCGTGGTGGAAGGGTCGCGCCGGCCGTTGACGAACATCACCGGGCGCGGCCCGATGAGGGCAGCCACGTCTCCCATCTCGGCGTAGCGCAGGATGCCCGGGATGTCGTTGCAGGGGCAATGTTCCTCGTCCAGCGAGGTGACGACGTATTCGCCCAGGTAGCTGCTGACCAACGCCACCTTCAGCCGGTCGTCCAGGGCCGCCGTGTACATCGTCAGAGCGCCGCCGGCGCCGATGCCGGTTGCGCCGATGCGGGTCGGGTCCACTTCCGGACGGGTCAGGAGATAGTCCAGAGAGCGCATCCCATCCTGGACAAGCAGGCCGTACCAGGTGCGGCCCACCAGCCGGGCGGCGGCGTCAATCTGCAGGTGCCCCAACGCGCTCAACATACCAAAGCCGCGCAGTTCCATGGTCAGTGTGGCGAAGCCGGCGCGGGCCAGTTCCAGCGCGTTGGCCCGCTGGTAGGAAGATCGAAAACGGTCCAGGCCAGCCGTTTGGGCAATGGCGCCGTGCCCGGGGAAGACGACGATGGCCGGCCGCGGCCCATCCGCTTCCGCCGGCAGAAACAGGTAGGCGGGCACGCGCAAGCCTTCTTCGGTGTACAGCCATACGAGTTCGCGCCACAGGCCATCATCGTCGCCAATGCGGATCCGTTCCTCGACCTCGGCCCGCAGATCGTCCGGGCCATAGGGTTGCCAGGGCCGGTCGCCCACGCCCAACAGGTCCCACAACTGTTCGCGGAATTCGGATCGCCACACTTCCCACTCGTCCCGCGTCGTCCCCTGGAAGCGGTACGGCGGGGTGGTCGCGGCAGCGCGACGGATGGAGGCCAGCAGCGCGACGGCTGTTGTGTCATCCTCTCGCACCTTTTCACCTGAGATGATGCTCTCCACCAACCGGCCGCCTAGTTCGCCCACGCCCTCCGCCAGCCGCCCGACAGCTTTCTTGATCTGGCGGGCCGGGGTGGGTTTCTCGCCAAAGCGCTTTGCCAGGTCGGCGGCAGCTTCTTCCATCAAGACCTGGTGTCCGTAGCGCACTTCCAGCTCCTCCTGGTTGCGGCGCAGCCAGAGGTAGACGTCGGCCTCCGTACGGCCGGGAAACTCCTGGAGGATATTCCGCTGGCGGATGATCTGGGCAATGGGAGCGTACTGCATCTCACACCACAACGTCACCGCCTCGTCGAAGGCCACTTCCAGTTCATCGATTCCGGAGATGTTCTGTTGGAAAGCTTCGATCTCGTACAGCAGGTCTTGGTATCCGTCCGCTTGGGTGAGTTCGATGTAGATATCGGGGCAGAGGCGGTCTACGTTTGTGTGTTCCAGGAATGCGGCATGGGCAGCCTTGCACAGCAGGCTATCCACATCGGTGTCCGGTTCCAGCGAGACGCGGGTGTCGTACTCCCAGACGTAGGCCTGGATGGAGGGCGTGTCGTGCTGACGGGCCACCGAGACGCGATGGTTGCCGTCGCGGACAAAGTAGACTTGGCCGACCTTGTATAGTTCCACAGGGGGCAAGCCACCGCCAGTGGTGGTCAGCCGGTCAATGCGCTGCCACCGCTCTTGTATGCCGCCCTGCCGGGGGAAGAAGGCGCGGGTGAAATCCCGGTAGCGGCCCACGCTGCCCACGATCTGGTCCAGGGGTATGTCCCGAAGACCCAGGTAGCGCACGTTGTGCAGTTGCAGTTTTTGGCGCACCTCCTCAAAGGGCAACAGGTCGGTCGGTTGGCGCGTGAAGGCGGCCAAGACATCCTGGGCAAAGGCGGCTCGCCGGGCCTGCTTCCATTCTCGATCCCCTATCTCGCTCATTTCAAACTTCAATCTCCAAGCCATCGTAGGCAATCTTTACCCCGTCCTGCCCTTGGGCCCACTCTTCTAGTTCGTCGTGGGGCAAGTTGTGGTGGTTGCAATGCGTCAAGACCAGACGGTTGACCCTCATTCGCTCCTTCAACTCGACCGCCTCGACAGAGGTGATGTGATCCTCGTGCGGTGGAGCAAAGCGGGGGGTATTGACGATCAGCAGGTCGGCCCCATCCATCAGACAGTAGGCATAGTTGCTGAACAAGTTGCTAGTGTCGGAGGTGTAGACGGTTTTTCGACCATCCTCGTAGATGGCCAGTCCAAAGCAGGGAACCGCATGGATGACGCTGAAAGGGATGAAGAAGAAACCATCGAAACGCACAGCCATCCCCGGGTGAAAGGGACAGTGAAAGGCGATGTCGGGCAGTGTGTCGCCCCATTCCTCGTGCCGCAGAGATTCGTACACACCCGGCTCGACGAAGAGGTCCAGGTCTTTCCTCCAATAAAGGAACTCTTCCAATCCGCCAGTGTGGTCGTGGTGGGCATGGGTGAGAAAGATGCCATCTATCCGCAGAACCTTACTTTGGGCCAACGACGCTCTGATGTCCGGTGGGGTATCGAGCAACAACTCGTAACCAGGCAGAGAGAAGAGAACGGAGTTCCTTCGCTTCGTCAGCTTTCCGCCTTCCTCTCTGGCTCTGATACAATGGGCACAGTCACAGCCGATGGCTGGGATACCCTCCGCCGAGCCGGTGCCCAGAAACTGGATCTTCAAGATCACACCTCCAGCATCATGCCGTCGTAGGCCACACTCACTCCTTCGACCGGGCGCGCAAACTCTTCAAACTCGTCGTGGGGTTTATTCTCATGACTAATGTAGGTCAAGATCATCTTCCTGGCCCCCACTCGATCTTTGAGTTCAATCGCCTCCAGTACGTTGATGTGGTTCTCGAGGATCGTGTCGAAGGTGGG
>CAZPMV010000019.1:18990-21705 GCA_964587335.1 uncultured Anaerolineales bacterium | reverse complement strand
TGATTGGGCTTGTGGCTCCCCCCAAGATCCCAGGGCATGATAGACTCCTTGCCTGTCCAGACTGCACCGGCCTGAAGCGCCGGTGCTGGCCCAGCGCCGCCTGCTCACGGTACCCTCGTCCAGCGCCGTCTGTCCAGCGCCGTCTGTTTACGACGGCGCCATCCCAGCGCCGCCTGCTCACGGCACCCTCGCCCAGCGCCGCCTGTCCAGCGCCGCCTGCTCACGGCACCCTCGCCCAGCGCCGTCTGTCCAGCGCCGTCTGTTTACGACGGCGCCGCACCCCATTCCTTTGATATTTAGACGACTGAGCTTCCGAAAGGTCACGTCAGATCGGAACGCCCCCTTCCTGTCCAATACCCAGTACCCAATACCCAGTGACCTCGTTACCTCCTGGCCTCTTGCACCGCCTGTTCGCGATACCCAGCACCGCCTGCAAGAAGAAAAGAGGCCGCAGCCATCTCGGCGATGCCAAGATAGCCCCAGCCTCTACTGCTTCCCTCGTGGGGAAGCTTGCCTTGCCCAACCTTCTATCCTGCACCCGCTTCCCCCACTATCCCTCGAACAGTCCCTCCAGCTTCCGACGCAATTCCGCTGGCAGCTTTTCGCCCTTGCCGCGACCGCGGATGTACTCCTTGAGTTTCTTCGCAAGCATCACAGGGACGGCCGGTTCATCATCGAGGTTCAATTGCGCATCGGCCGCCAGGAAGGTGACCACGCCCTGCACAGATACCGCGTCCGCCTCTTCCTCCGTCAGACGCTCAGTGAGAAAACGCTCCATCCGGGCCACCTGATCCGCCGCGTCTCTCTCGGGGTTTCCCAGCCCCTCCTGAGCGAACACCGTGAGCAGACGGGCCCACCGGAACGGCTGGCGCCAGCGACCGTTGCGGTACTCCACCTCGCCCGTCTGACCCTTGGTGACGAAGACGAACAACCCCGCCGGCCCCAGCAGCACGTAGTCGGCCGGCAGCAACCAACCGTAGAAATGGTAGCGTTTGTCCAGCCCTTTCAGGTTCTTGGTCAGCATCTCGTCGGGGCGAGGGCTGCGGCCCCAGCGGCGCATGTAGTAAGTGCCCACCTGCGAGGCGATGAGGCCAACCAGCAGGCAACCGAACGATACCCAGACGTACTGCGGCCCGCGGAAGGTGGCGATCATACCGCCCACCAGCACAACGAGCCCAGCAAGACTGGTATAGCTGCCGATCTTCCCCCCGCGGGCGATCTTCCTTTCGTGGAGATGAATTTGCATGACAGTTCCTCCCTTGACTACGGATCACATAGATTTCACTGCTCTCCTGTCCGACACGCCGGTGCAATCTGCGATTGACTTGAACCTTCGAACCTTCAACCGCGATACTTGCCTACGACCACGCAAGCATTCTGCCCGCCCAGGCCAAACGAATTGGACATGGCCACGTTCACCTGCGCCTGGCGAGCCACGTTGGGCACGTAGTCCAGATCGCAGGCCGGGTCGAGGGTCTCGTAGTTGATGGTGGGATGAATAGCATCGTGATAGACAGCGTAGACGCAGGCCAGGGCCTCAATGGACCCTGCCCCACCGAAACAGTGGCCGATCATGGACTTGGTGGAACTAACCGCCAGCCGGTAGGCATGCTCGCCGAATGCCTTCTTGATGGCCAGGGTTTCGGTAGCATCGTTCAGCGTGGTGGCCGTGCCGTGGGCATTGATGTAGTCCACCTCCGTCGGCTCAATGCCTGCATCGGCCAGCGCCCAGCGCATAGCTCGCGTCGCCCCTGCCCCCTCTGGGTGCGGGGCAGCGATGTGATGGGCATCGGCCGAGGCCCCTTGACCCAGCACTTCAGCATAGATGCGGGCGTCACGTGCCTGGGCGTGCTCCAGATTCTCCAGCACCAACACCGCACACCCCTCGCCGATGATGAAGCCATCCCGTTCGGCGTCGAAGGGTCGGCTGGCCCGCTCAGGTTCGTCGTTGCGGGTGGAGAGAATGCGCATAGCGCAGAAGCCGGCAAAGAAGAGATCAATGATCAGCGCCTCCACGCCGCCGGCGAGCACCAGGTCGGCATCGCCGCGACGGATCAACTCCAACGCCTCGCCCACTGCCTGCGTACCGGCAGCGCAAGCAGTGACCACCGTCTTCAACGGCCCCTCGCAGCCATAACGCTGGCTCAGATGAAAGGCCGGCATGTTCGCCAGTCCGCCGATGGCTGTCAGGGGATGCATGCGAGTACTATTGTGCCTTTCCATACGACGGATGTCTTCGTTGTACAGTTCTAGGCCCCCCATAGCGGTGCCCAGCACCACTCCTGCCCGTTCGCCGCCGTTCAGCGGCCAGTTCAGCCCCGCGTCGCTCAAGGCCTCCTGGGCGGCAACCACGGCGAACTGCGAACAGCGAGCAGCTATGTACCTGGACTCCTTGCGGTCCATGTAGTCACGCGGATCGAACCCTTTGACCTCAGCAGCGATGCGGGAAGGGTAGGGGCTGGCGTCGAACTGGGTGACGGGGCCCACGCCCGAGCGGCCAGCGACTAAGGCCGCCCAGCTTTCCGGCGCGCTCAGCCCCACCGGCGTGATGGCGCCCAGTCCCGTGACGACGACACGGCGGCGGGTAGACGGTTCTCTCACAGCAATCCTCCTTCTTCTGACTTCCGAAGTATCACAGACACCAACTCTTCACTCAGCCACAGGCCTGCACCCTGCAATGCCTGTATCACCGGAGCTATCGCCGGCAGGTGCCTT
>CAZPMV010000019.1:9625-18890 GCA_964587335.1 uncultured Anaerolineales bacterium | reverse complement strand
TACTCCGGCTCCAGGTTGTAGGTCAGGCTGGTGATGAACCAGCGCCCGTCTCGCCGCGCAAAGGTCCAGCGGTCCCCGCCTGGGGCCACCTCCGAACCAATGTGAGTGGTAGAGTGCGCCTCGGCCGTATCCCCCTCGATGGTCAATTGCACATCGGTGGCGCCAGCGGCGGTGGGGTTGCCGGGGAACACCAGCGTCACGTAGCGCTGGCGGATGGCATCGCGCCCCCGCCAGGTCAGATCACCGCTGGCGTCATCGGGCGTGTGACGAGCGTCAATCACTGCCCCGTCCTCGGCCCAGATCTCCATCAGCCGCTCAATGTCCTGCTGCACCACCCCTTCACCCTCAGCAGCCAGGAGCTGCAGTATCGCCTCCTCGTCCGTGGCCGGGACAGGCGTAGGCGTACGGGGGATTGATGTAGGCTGTATGGGTGTCGGCGGCGGCGTCTCAGACATGCCACAACCGCTCAGCAGCAACACGATTCCGAGAAAACACAACGAACGTGTCATGAGCGTTTCTCCATTCCGATGTTTCGTGCCTCCTTGCCATTGTACCACAAGAGGCCAGAAAGACGAAGCACCACTCATGAGGTGCAACGCACCTGGGAGATGCGTTGCACCTTGCCGCCCTAACTTGTTCAAACAGCGCCTTGACCAATGCGCTCAATCGAGGTACAATAGGACAATTCCAAATCCACACGTCAAGCTCTGAGCCTGGAGTTCCAATCCCATTTGAGGTTGAACGTTTTAGCTTTGCCTTTCACGTCTCGAGGTGCTTCTGTGCCCAAGAAACTGGTACTCATTGATGGCCACAGCCTGGCCTATCGTGCCTTCCACGCCCTGCCAGCCACAATGGCGACGAGCCAGGGTGAGCTGACTAATGCCGTCTTCGGCTTCACCTCCATGCTGCTTAACGTGCTGCGGGACGAGAAGCCCGACTACATTGCCGTGGCCTTCGACGTGGGCCGAACCTTCCGCCACGAGCAATACCCGCAATACAAAGCGCACCGGCCGGCTATGCCAGAAGAGTTGCGCACGCAGATGGCCCGCATCCACCAGGTGGTGGAAGCGTTCAACATCCCCATCTTCGAAGTGGAGGGCTACGAGGCGGACGACGTGCTGGGCACGCTCAGCCACCAGGCAGCACAGCAGAACCTGGAGACGCTGCTGGTCACCGGCGACACCGATGCCTTCCAGCTTATTGACGAGCACACCCGCGTGCTCACCTCCCGCCGCCGCTTCGGCGACACGGTCACCTACGACGAAGCAGGCATCGATGCCCGCTACAGCCTGCAGCCCCAGCAACTCATTGACTATAAAGCATTCACCGGAGACAAATCGGACAACATCCCTGGCGTGCGGGGCGTTGGCGACAAGACGGCCAGACAACTGCTGCGGAGTTACGGCAGCGTCGAGGGAGTCTACAAGCACCTGGAGGAGATCACCGGCAGGGCCCGCCGGGCGCTGGAGGGAAACGAGGATCAGGCCCTGCTGTCTAAGCAACTGGTGACCATCGTCACTGACATGGACATAAACCTCGACCTGGACGGTTGCTGCGTGGGAGACTTCGACCGCCAACAGGTGACGGAACTCTTCCGCGAGCTGCAATTCCGCAGCCTGCTGGAGCGGCTGACCGCTCCGACAACCCCTACGGAAAGGCAGCAACTGTCGCTATTCGGCGAGGCTCCGGAAGCTCAGAAAGCACCGCTATCCAGTACCCAATATCAGATCATCACCACCGAGGAATCGCTGGAAGAACTGCTACGCGCGCGCCAGGCTGCTGACCTCATCGCCTTCGACGTGGAGACGACGAGCACTGATCCCATGCTCGCTGACCTGGTGGGCGTCGCCCTGGGCTGGGGCGAAGGCCAAGCTGCTTACATTCCCGTAGGCCACATGGGGGCAGAGCAGTTGCCGCTGGACAAGGCCTTGGCGCGGCTCAAGCCGCTGCTGGAGGATGTGACCATCCCCAAGGCCGCCCACAACGGAGAGTACGATCTGACCGTACTGGGCCGCTACGGCATCATGCCGCGGGGGAAGCTTTTCGACACCATGATCGCTCAATGGCTGCTCGACCCCGCCAGCCGCAGCCTGGGGCTCAAGAACCTGGCCTTCGCCCGCCTGGGCGTGGAGATGACACCCATCAGCGAGCTGATCGGCAAGGGAAAGAAACAGATCACCATGAACCGCGTACCAGTGAGCAAGGCCGCACCCTATGCCGCTGCCGACGTGGATATGACCTACCGGCTGGTGGAGGTCTTGCGCCCGGAATTGGAGGCCAAGGGGCTCCTCCGCCTTTTCCAAGACGTGGAGATGCCGCTGGTGCCGGTGCTGGTGGACATGCAGCAAGCTGGCGTGACCTTGGACGTGCCCTACCTACAGGACATGTCGAAGATGCTGGCAAGCCGATTGGCAGAGCTAGAGCAGGGAATACATGACCTGGTCGGCTATCCCTTCAACATCAATTCCACACAGCAACTGTCTGATGCCCTCTTCAGCAAGCTGCAACTTCCCCGTCAAAGAGTGCCAAAGACGAAATCGGGGCACTACTCCACAGCAGCCAGCGTTCTGCAGGGGCTGCGGGGCAAGCATCCAGTCATTGACCTCATCTTGGAGCAGCGGGAGCTTTCCAAGCTGAAGTCCACCTACGTGGACGCGCTCGTGGAGTTGGTCAATCCCCACACGGGGCGGGTGCACACCTCGTACAACCAGACAGGGACGGTGACGGGGCGCATTTCGTCATCAGCCCCCAATCTCCAGAATATTCCCATCCGCACCGAGCTGGGGCGGCAGATCCGGCGGGGTTTCGTGGCCCAGAGCGGCTGGAAGTTTCTGGCCGCTGACTACTCACAGGTGGAACTGCGGATAATGGCGCACATCTCGCAAGACCCCGGACTGCTGGCCGCCTTCCAGCGCGGCGAGGATATTCACGCCAGCACCGCCGCGGCCGTTCTCGGCGTACCGTTGGATCAGGTGACCAGTGAGATGCGCCGCAAAGCCAAGGGGGTGAACTTCGGTATCCTCTACGGCCAGGGGCCCTTCGGGCTGGCACAGCAGACGGGCATGTCACAGGAAGAGGCAACAGAGTTCATCAAGACCTATTTCGCCACCTATCCCAAAGTGAACGAATACCTGGACCGTACGCGAGCGCAGGCGCGGGAGCAGGGATACGTGGAGACGCTGTTAGGGAGGCGGCGCTACTTCCCCGAACTGAGCGTGCGCAGCAAGGCTCACACCAACGTGCGTCAGGCGGCCGAGCGGGCGGCCATCAACATGCCGGTACAGGGCAGCGCCGCCGACATCATCAAAATCGCCACGATCCGGCTGTACAACGCACTGCAGGAGCGCGGCCTGCGCAGCCGCATCATCCTGCAGGTACACGACGAACTGGTGCTGGAAGTGCCAGACGATGAACTCTCCATCATCGCCCCGCTGGTGAAGCAGCTTATGGAGGGAGCGTTTGAACTGGACGCTCCGCTGAAAGTAGACCTGAAGGTGGGGGAGAACTGGCTGGAGATGGAACCGCGCTGGTGAGAGTGGGGGTGTGGGGGTGTGAATGATGACTCTGACGCAATTCACCCCTACGTGTCCTTGAAGATCCGAACTGACAAACAAGGGGGGTGTGGACCAATGACTGTTACTGAATTGCTGCAAACGGCCCAATTCCTGGTGGATAGCAGCGGCGACAAGAAAGCTGTGGTGCTCGATTATGCGATTTGGGATGATCTAATGACCCTACTGGAAGACCTGGAAGACGCCGAGGAAATCCGTACCTTGCGCGAAGCCAAGGAGGAAGCAATCCCTTGGGAGTTAGCCAAGGCCGAACTGCGGGTTGAGGGTATAGATGTATAGCGTTCGCATACTGCGCCGAGCCATCAAAGAGATCGCCAGCCTCCCCAGCGATTACGCTCGACTGGTAGGTCAGCATGTTGACCAGTTGGGGCAGAATCCACGTCCACGTGGCGCCAAGAAACTCCGGGTGGAGATGGCCCACAGCCTGCGCGTGGGAGTGTATCGCATTCTCTATGATGTAGACGATGAATCTCGCACTGTCACCGTCTACCGTGTGAAGCATCGACGCGATGCCTATCGCTGATCCCGTTTGCAGGGTGTTGGCTCTGATTGCTTAGCGGTTTGCTATGAGTCAGACCGACTCTGCATAATCGCACAGCTCGATTCGATGCATTCACATTTGGGAAAGGAAGAATCGTGGCCGTGAAACCCGATGTGGTGGTCGTAGGGGCCGGGGTTATGGGCTGTAGCGCCGCCTACTGGCTGAGCAAAGCGGGCTGCAAGGTTCTGCTGCTAGAAAAAGAGGCCGTCGCCGTTGGCGCTTCGGGCATGGCTTCTGCTCACTGGTTCATGGCCAGCCGCAGGGCCATGGAGGTACTTCAAGACAAACGACTGGCAGACCTGGCTTGGCTGGGCTTCCAACTGCACGAGGAACTGGCTCACGTTCTGCCGCAGGAATCGGGAATTGACATCGGCTATTGGGAACATCCGGCAATCCTCCCTGCCTTTGCGGAGAATGAGGCAGAAAACCTGAGATCTGAGATCGCAACCCTTGGTGACGAGCCGTCCGCTCGCTGGCTGGAAGGAGAGGCATTGTGGGAAGTGGAGCCTCGCCTGAGCCGGGATGTGCTAGGCGGCGTGCTGTGCCAACGGGGTCAGGTGATAGCCTACAAGTTTGTGCTGGCGCTGCTCGAAGCAGCGGAACGGAGAGGAGTGAGATTGCGGCACGGTGAGGTGGTGGAGCTGCGACGCAGCGGCGAACGGGTCACCGGTGTGCAGTTGGCAGGAGGTGAGATCGTCGGTGGCGAGACAGTGGTGCTGGCCATGGGCCCTTGGAGCCAGCAAGCCGCGGCGTGGATCGGATTGAAGATCCCGGTTTACCCAGTGCGGGGCCAGCTCCTGCACTTGCGGGTGCCCGATCCGCAACTCAATGCGTCCATGTCCCACGATCACATGTACCTGACGCACAAGGCCGATGGCGTCACCGTGGCCGGCACCACCTACGAGCCTGACAGCGGTTTCGATAACCGCCCTACGCTAGAGGGTCTGGAGAGCATCATGGAAGCCGCCCTGCGCATGGCTCCGTCGCTGGAAGACGCACGGGTGATCGAACACCTCTCCGGCCTGCGGCCAGGCTCCGGCGATTCGCTGCCGCTGATCGGGCCGATACCGGGATGGCAGGGCCTGTACATGGTCGCGGGTCACGACCGCAATGGCATGGGGCTCAGTCTCATCAGCACGCGCGTCCTCGCTGACCTGATCACCGAGGGGCATACCCTTGTAGACATAGATATGTTCGATCCCGGCCGGTTCGGACCGCTGTAGCGCCGAAAGGACAAACAAAGGCATGATGATGATGATGAAGCACGAACTCACCACGATTGTCGCAAAAGCGATCAAGAAAGCGCAGCGGAAGAGGGATTTGCCGAAGTACGAATCCCCAGCGGTGATGGTTGAGCGGCCCAAGCAGGCAACCCACGGCGACTACAGTACCAACGTCGCCCTGCAATCGGCACGCTACGCCCGCATGGCCCCCATGAAGATCGCCCGCGCCATCGTCAAGCGACTTCCCAGCACCGAATTCATCGGCCAGGTGGGCATTGCCCACCCCGGCTTCATCAACTTCACGCTGGACGCAAGCTGGCTGGCGCAGCAGGTGGAGACGATCCGCACCGCTGGCCCGCACTGGGGCGACGTGAACATCGGCCGGGGGAAGCGGGTGCAGGTGGAATACGGCAGTGCCAACCCCACCGGCCCTCTGCACGTCGGCTTCGGGCGCAACGTGGTCATCGGCGACACGCTGGCCAATGTGCTGGCGGCCGCGGGCTACGAGGTTCAGCGGGAGTACTATGTCAACAACGCCGGCACGCAGATCCAACTCTTCGGTCAGAGTCTCTATGCCCGCTACGCCCAGGCGCTGGGCCAGGACGCGGCGCTACCCGAAGATGGCTACCGGGGGCAGTACATCGTTGAATGGGCAGAGGAGATTGCTCGGGCCGAGGGCGACAAGTACCTTCAGATGGACCATGAGGATGCTGTGCAGGCGCTGGCTGACCTGGGAGTGCATAAGAAAGTTCTGGGCAGCGTTCGCTCTGACTGCGAGCGGTTGGGTATCCACTACGACAACTGGTTCTTCGAGCGCTCGCTGTACGGCGAAGGAGTCTTCGATCACGTGATGAGCCTCCTGCGCCAGGAAGATCACCTGGTATTGCGCGAAGGTGCTGTATGGTTCAACGCCAAGGACCTGGGCGGCGACAAGGACGAAGTGATTATCCGCTCCAGCGGCCAGCCGGGCTACTTCGCCTCCGATATCGCCTACCACTACGACAAGTTCATCCGCCGTGGCTTTGAATGGGTGATTGACGTCTGGGGAGCGGACCATCAGGGGCACGTGCCACGCATGAAGGCCATGATGCAGGCGCTGGGCCTGGCCTCTGAACAGCTCACGCTCATCATCTACCAGTTGGTCACGCTAAAGGAGGGGGGCGAAGACATACGGCTTTCCAAGCGGGCAGGCACGATAGTGCGGCTGAGCGATGTGCTGGACGACGTCGGCCCCGACGCGGTGCGCTTCTTCCTGCTGACCAGCACCATTGACAGCCAGATGGAGTTCGATCTCACCCTGGCGCGCGAGCAGTCGCAGGAGAACCCTGTCTACTACGTGCAGTATGCCCACGCCCGCATTGCCAGCATCCTACGCCACGCCGCCGAGCAGGGCTGGAGTGCAGAACGCTACGCCGACGGCGACGTGGGCCTACTTATCCATCCGTCGGAGCTCACCCTGATCCGCAAGATGCTGGAGCTGCCGGAGGTAGTGGAGATGGCAGCCATGAAGCTGGCGCCGCATCATCTGCCGCATTACGCACAGGATCTGGCGGCCACCTTCCACGCCTTCTACCGAGACTGCCGCGTCGTGTCCAGCGAGCCCTCTGACGCCGAGCTGACCAAAGCTCGGCTGAAACTGGTGGAATCGAGCAAGATCACGCTGGCTCGCGTGCTGGGGCTGATTGGCGTGAGCGCTCCGGAGAGGATGTAGTCAGCCGATCTAGCCGATCTAGCCGATGCAGACGACGCAGCCGATGTAGCCGGTGCAGGCGATGCAGGCGATGCAACTGATATCGTCAACGCGTCGATCCACATACTCAGGAGAACATCCATGGAGCTGGAAATCATCAAACTGGAGAAGCCCGAGGAGGTTAACCTCATCCTGGGGCAGAGCCATTTCATCAAGACGGTCGAGGACATCCACGAAGCGATGGTCACCACCGTGCCGGGCATCAAGTTCGGCCTGGCCTTCTGCGAGGCCTCAGGCAAGTGCCTGATCCGTTGGGCCGGCACCGATGAGGAAATGGTCGAACTGGCCAAGAAGAACGCTCTGGCCCTCTCGGCTGGCCATTCCTTTGTCATCACCCTCGCTCCTGGCTTCTACCCTATCAACGTGTTGAATAACGTGAAGATGGTGCCCGAGGTGTGCCACATCTTCTGCGCTACCGCCAACCCCGTCGAGGTGATCATCGCTGAGACGGAGCAAGGCCGCGGTATCCTGGGCGTGGTGGATGGGCTGAAGTCGAAGGGAATCGAGGAAGACGAGGACATCCAGTGGCGCAAGGGTTTCTTGCGCATGATTGGGTATAAGCAATAGCCAGGAGATTCGTACCACCTATCTGATCACGAAAGGGCGAGAAGTTTCCCCCACACTACCCCACATAGAGGAATACCTATGCTTCCAACGAAGATCGTTGTGATCGGCGCGGGCAGCGCCAGCTTTGGGCTGAAGACGCTGGGCGCCATCCTGCGCAGCGAGAGCCTGCGCGGCAGTACACTCGCACTGGTGGACACCCACGCTGAGCGATTGCAGACCATCACCGCGCTGGCCCGGCGTGTCAACCAGGAATGGGGGGCAGGCTTCAGCATCGAAAGCGATACGGACCGCGCCGCCGTGCTGGAGGGAGCCGAGTTCGTCATCCTCTCCATCGAAGTCGGCCCCCGCGAAGACCTTTGGCGGCTGGATTGGGAAATCCCCCTGAAACACGGGCTACGCCAGCCCTACGCCGAGAACGGCGGGCCTGGCGGCTTTGCCCATTCGGCCCGCAATATCGCTGCCATCATGCCCATCCTCTGGGACATGGAACAGCTCTGCCCGGATGCCTGGCTGGTCAACTTCACCAACCCCGTGCCACGGATCTGCCTGGCAGCCACTCGTTACAGCACCATCCAGACTGTGGGCCTGTGCCACCAGATCAACGTCGGCTACGCAATAGCCGGCGCGGTGCTAGCGGACGAACTGGGCCTGGACGTGCCCCCGGGCCTCGACAGCCACCCCAATCCGGCCGGCCATTCCGGCTGCTGGGAGTTCGCTCCGCAGGCCAAGGAAGTGCTGGACATCAAGGTCGCAGGGCTCAACCACTTCATCTGGCTGCTGGATGTGCGCGAGCGGGCTACGGGCCGCGACCTGACCCCACTGTTCACCGAACGGCTAGCCGAGCAGGGCCTGCCCTTCGAGCCGCTGAGCCAGGCGGTGTTCGAAGCCTTCGGTCTCTGCCCTGTGCCAGGCGATAGCCATCTGTGCGAATACCTGCCCTGGTGTCACGACTCGCAAGCGGAGCCGTGGAAGGAGTACAACCTCCGACTCTACGACTGGGAGGCGGGGAAAAAGGCACGGCAGCAGATGTGGCAGCGGGTCGAGGCCATGGTCCTTGGACAGCAGCCCACTGACGAATTGCAGCGCGTTGCCAGCGAAGGGGCGGTGGAGGTCATCGAAGCCGTCGCAAGCAACGGCAACACCTACGTGCCCTCGGTCAACCTACCCAATGCGGGTTGCATCTCCAATCTGCCCGACGGAGCCATCGTGGAGTTACCTGGGCTTGCCTGTGGCATGGGCGTCCATGGCCTGCCTGTAGGCCCGCTTCCCGAGCCGGTCGCCGAGCTGTGCCGTCGGGAGATCGCCGTTGCCAGCCTGTGCGTAGATGCAGCCGTCACGGGCGACCGCCAGGTAGCTCTCCAGGCGCTGCTGCTGGACCCGATGGTCAACGATATTGAGCGCGCCCGCTGCATCCTGGAAGATTACCTGACTGTGCACGCCCAATGGCTGCCGCAGTTTCACCATCACGAGTGGCTGCACCGCACCCTTTGAGTGCGATGAGTTACACCTTGATGGCGAGGAGTTACACTGTGATAGCGAGGAGTCACACTTTGATGGCGAGGAGTTGCACTCCGAGCTCACGTTCGGGAGTGCAACTCCCTCACATCGGGTG
>CAZPMV010000019.1:0-9525 GCA_964587335.1 uncultured Anaerolineales bacterium | reverse complement strand
CGAGGAGTTGCACTCCGAGCTCACGTTCGGGAGTGCAACTCCCTCACATCGGGTGCGAGAAACGAGCTGCACTCTGATGGCGAGAAACCACACTTTGATAGTGAGGAGTTGCGCCTTGATGGCGAGGAGTTGCACTCCGAGTTCACGTTCGGGAGTGCAACTCCCTCACATCGGGTGTGACATCAGGTGTGAGAGTGACACGGTCAGTCCCTACGGTATCTGAGGCTACTCGGCGAAGAGATCACCGGGCAGGATGAACTGCCCTGAGCCCAGCGCCATGGGGTATCTACCATCCCAGCTCTGGACGGCCTGCCAGCTAATCACGTCGTCCGTCAGACTGGCGGCGATGAGACGGTTGGCCTCCGCCTGAGCCTTGGCCACGAGCTTGATGGCATCGGCCTCGGCCTGAGCTTTGACCGTGATGGCCCCGGCATCGCCCTCCGCGATGCCAATGCGCTCCAGCTTCTCTTTCTCTGCTTCGGCCTGCGCCTCAGTGATGATGCGCTGCTTATCGTACTCCGCCTGCTTGGCCAGGTTCTCCTTGGTGATGATGCCCTCCGCCTCAATCTGCTTCTGCTCCACCGCGTTGGTGTACTCTTCGTTGAACTTGATGGAGCGCAGACCGAAGAAGGAAAGCGTCAGGCCATTGCGCTCGAATTCCTCGACGAGACGGCCCTCGATCTCCGCCTGCGCCGCTTCCACATCCCCCGAATAGAGCTCGGAAGCCGTGTGCCGCTTCAGGATGTTGCGCACGTGCACCCGGCTGGTCGCCTTGACCACCTTCTCTACCGCGCGACCCTCGGGACCGAGGTGCTCGGCGATGCTGGCGGCCCGGTCGGGATCAATGGAGAAGCGGATCGTATAGCGGGCCAGGATGTGCTGACCGTCGGCTGTGGCCGTATCCACTTCGTAGTCACGATAGTCGGCAAGCGACAGATCGGGGCGCTCGCTGGCCTCGTAGACGATTTCCTGCGTGCGATAGGCGATGGTGTCCTGGATGAAAGGTATCTTCCAGTTGAGACCGGGCCTGAACACCCCCACCACGCGGCCGAACTGCGTGACCACGGCCACGGTGCCGTACTGCACCTGGGTGAAAGAATCCAGGACCCCCGACACCAGGAAGACCACCAGCACTCCTATCAGCCCGATGATCAGGCCACGTCGCCAGTTGGGCTCGCGTGTGCGGCCAGTGATGCCCACCACAGCGGCCGTGAGACCCACGCCCACCAACAGGGCAAAGAACGTTGCAGCGATAAGTTTGCTCATCAAAACCCTCCTCGATGTGTGATTTGTGACGGCGGCCCATTACGAGCCGCTCGTGTATATTGTCGCACAAATACCCCAGAACGCGCTTGATAACTAGCAGACGGCTGCCCGCCAAGCGCCTGACAGAACAGCAAAGCGCCACCCCTGCCGTACAGGGTGGCACCTTGGTCATGATCAACAGGCCGTGGCTGTCTCAGGGAATCACCAGCCGCTGCCCGACATAGATGTGGTCAGGATCGCTGATCCCATTGGCCGTCTGCAGAGCTCGCAGGCCCACGCCATAGCGCAGAGCGATGTCCAAGAGCCTTTCACCCGCCTGCACGACGTGAACACTGGGTACAGGCGCTGGCGGCGCAGCTCCGCCGGGGATCGTCAGCCGCTGCCCGATGTAAATGCGATCGGGGTTGGTGATCCCATTGGCGGCCATGATATCTGCCATCGTCACCCCATAGCGGAGGGCAATGGTGTGCAGAGTCTCTCCCCCCTGCACGACGTGCGCCGTGGTCACAGGTGGTTCCGTCGGAATCGGCGTCGGGGCCGTGCCTGGGACCTTCAACTCCTGCCCCACCTTGATGTCATCAGCGCTCGCCAAGCTATTCAGATCCACCAATACCTCAACCGTAGTGTCGTAGCGCCGGGCGATGGAGAAAAGAGTGTCGCCTGGTCCCACGACGTAGCTGAAGGTGGGTTCCGCGGCGACAGGCATGGATGGCTCGGGAGTCGGCAGCACCACAGGAGCGGATGGTGTTGATGGCAGCGGCGTGGGGTAGGCTTCTGGCAGAGACGTTGGCGCGGGCTCAGGGCCGCTTGGCGTTTCCTCCGCACTGATGACCGTAGCTCCCACCGTCGGCCCAGGCGTGGTGATCACGGCTGTGGCCGTGGGCGGCACCCAGTCCGGCTGCGCTGTTGGCGCCGGCTTCTCCCGCGTGCAGGCCGTCAGGCCAACCGCACCGACAGCGGCCAGCGTTAGCATCACAGCAACGATGACACGAGTTCTCTCGCCCATAACCCGCCTCCTTACATAAGACCGTCCATCTTCCGTTCCGTCCACCATGATACCACAATTGGTGCGCGGCGTCAAATGACCCCCAACTCCTTGCCCACCTTCTCAAAAGCAGCCAGGCCGATGTCCAGGTCCTCGCGGCTATGGGCAGCGGTGTTCATCACCCGAATGCGAGCCTTCCCTCGCGGCACGGTGGGGAAGCCCAGGGCCATAGCGAAGATCCCCTCCTCGAACAGGCGGCGGGAGAAGGCTTTGGCCAGAACCGCTTCACCCAGCATCACAGGCACGATGGGCGTCTCCGTCTTGCCGGTGTCGAAGCCCAGATCCCTCATGCCCGCCTTGAAGTACTCTGCGTTCTCCCACAGCTTGTTGACCAGATCCTCGCTTTCCTCCAGCAGATCCACGGCTGCCAGGCAAGCGGCAGTGTCGGCCGGAGTTACGGCGCTGGAAAACAGGAAGGGCCGGGCCTTTTGTCGCAGATAGTCCACAATCACCTTCTTGCCAGCGATGACGCCGCCCACGACCCCGAAGGCCTTGGAAAGGGTGCCGACCTCCACGTCGAACTTGCCGTGCAGGCCGAAGTGGGCCACGATACCCCGCCCACGGCCCAGCACTCCCTCGCCATGCGCGTCGTCCACCATGGTCAGCACACCGTACCTCTCCGCCACCTCGTACAGCTTATCGAGAGGAGCGATGTCGCCGTCCATGCTGAAGACGCCATCGGTGACCAGCAGCCCCCTGCGGTAATTGCCGATGTTCTCCTTGATCACCCGCTCGGCGTCCACAGGGTCGCAGTGCTCGTAGACCACGATCTTGGACCGCGCTAGCCGGCAGCCGTCAATGATGGAGGCATGGTTGAGCCGGTCGGAGAAGATGACATCTTCGCGGCCCACCAACGGCGCGATGGCGGCCTGGTTGGCGCATAGGCCCGATTGAACGTAGAGGGCATCCTCTACTCCCTTGAACTCGGCCAGGCGGCGCTCCAGTTGTAGGTGCAGCCCCTGCGTGCCGGCGATGGTGCGCACCGCCGCCGGCCCCACGCCCCATTCATCAATGGCCCGCTTGGCCGCTTCCTTCATCTTCGGATGGTTGGCCAGCCCCAGATAGTTGTTGGTGCAAAAGTTGAGCACCCGTCTGCCGTCCACGACCATCCAGGCGTCGGCGGCAGACTCCATGGTGCGGACATTGATGAGCAGTCCGCTCTCCTTGAGGCTCTCCACGTCTTCGCGGATGAAGTCCAGTTTGTCTGTCATCGGATACCACTCCTTTCTTTCCCTGCATTGAGATTAGCTATTGTAGTTACACTTGACCGCTTGCGGCGGGGGGCTTTGGATCGCGAAAGCTGCGAAAGACAGCGAAAGACACGAAAGACCGCTTGCTGGCAGCACTCCCTTTCGCGTGTTTCGTGTGTTTTCGCGACCCTCGTGTTCCGAACCCCCTCTCCGAGTTCGATGTGTGCGGCAGGCGCGCTCGTCTCACAGCTTCCCTTCCGCGTGCCGCTGGCCCAGTTTCTCCAGCATGTCTACGGTCATGGCCGCCAGGTCGTAGCTCGGCTCCCAGCCCCACTCTTCGCGGGCAGCGCTGTCGTCAATGGAGCGGGGCCAGGAATCGGCAATTGCCTGCCGGGAGTCGGGCTCGTACTCGCACACGAACTCGGGAATGTGCTTCTTGATCTCCGCCGCCAGCTCCCCGGCGGAGAAACTCATGGCCGCCAAGTTGAAGTCGGCATGGTGCTTGAGTATCGACAGGTCGGCTTCCATCAGATCAATGGCAGACTTGATGCAATCGGGCATATACATCATCGGCAACATCGTGTCCTTCCGGACGAAGCAGGTGTAGCGTTTGCGCCGGATCGCCTCGTAGTAGATCGCCACGGCGTAGTCGGTGGTGCCTCCGCCGGGCAGAGTCTCGGCGCTGATGATGCCCGGGTAGCGCAGGCCACGCACGTCCAAGCCAAAGCGCTCGAAGTAGTAGTCACAGAGAAGTTCGCCCGCCACCTTGGTGACGCCGTACATCGTTGAAGGACACAGGATGGTCTCCTGTGGCGTGTTGTCCCGCGGCGTCTCCGGCCCGAAAACGGCGATGGAACTAGGACAGAACAGCCGCACCATCTCGTGCTCGCGGGCGACTTCGAGGACATTGTACAGGCCGTTCATGTTCACATCCCAGGCCAGGAGCGGCTTCTCTTCGCCGACAGCCGACAGAATGGCAGCCAAGTGATAGATGGTGTCTATGTTGTACTTTCTCACCACCTCCTCGATGGTCTTCCTCTTGCTTACGTCAATGAACTCGAAAGGGCCCGAATCCCGCAACGCCGCGCTGGGCCGAGTCCTGTGACCGGTGGCCACAACGTTTTCGCCCCCGTATCGCTTGCGCAGGGCCATGGTCAACTCCGAACCGATTTGCCCCACCGCTCCGGTGACAAGGATTTGCTTCGTTTCTTTTGACATGCAGCGCTTCCTCCGAGAAACGAGATATGATCTGAGAGGCCGTTGACTGAGTGAGTGTCGGGGCGACAGAATGCAACCCCACCAACAAGAGTATAACATGCGGTCAGACTTTCGTCAAGAATCCTGCTGCCTTAGGCGCAACCGTTGCCTTGCATCCAGGTACAAACGATGCTACAATGGGCCGCCAGGAGAAGAATGTGTGGGCAATAGCGATCCTTTTCATAGTGATACTTGCTGGCGTCCTTCTGGCGACAGGGGAGGTATGGCTGCGGCTGCGGCGACAGCCCATGCTGGCGACGCCATCGGACGCGCTGCAGCCCATCACCGCCTCACTGGAGTGGTCTGACGTGAAAAGCGACATCCGCCTCGTCGCCCTGGGCGATTCCATCGTCAACGGCCACATCGTGCCTGCGGAAGCGGCCTGGCCAGCCCAGTTGCAAGCCCGATTGCGGAAACGGTATCCCGACGCCCCCTGGAAGGTCATCAACAGCGGCATCTGCGGCGAGACGGCGGTGCAGGGGCTGGCGCGATTGGAACGCGATGCTCTGCGCTTTCGCCCGCACGTTCTGCTCATTGCTTTCGGCCTGAATGACTGCTATCTGGCCCGCTCGGAGTTCGACGCCTGGCGGGAGCGAGAGACCTTCCCTAGCCAGCACTTCGGCCCCCTGGGCGGATCGCGGCTCTACCGGGCACTGCGCAGAGAGTTGCAGGGAGAGGAACCGCCGCCATCTGCGCAGATGAACGCTGCGCTGCTGCCCCGAGTCGGGGCTGAGACCTTCATCGTCGCACTTCAGCGGATGACCCGTGCGGCCCAACGAGCGGGAGTACCGCATATCCACCTGGTCACGATGACACCTGTGGACGAAGGGGCTCACGCCTATTGGCCACCCGAGTTGCAGGCGCAGCAGACGGCAGTGTACCATCAATACAACCACCACGTCCGGGAGACGGCTGCGGCTCTGGATGTGGAACTGATCGACGCCGAGGCTGGCTTTGCCGGAAGGGATCTGGCAGAGATGCTAGCCTACGACGGCATCCACCTCACCGCCGCGGGGCAAAAGCGGCTAGCTGGAATCATCTTCACCGCCCTGGGACAGGACGGCACACTGGCTTCACTGAGGCAACCGTGAAGGAAATCCAAGACCCAAAGCGCAAAAAGCTAGGCTCGACACCTGCTCGTGTCGTCATCACCGGATGTCTGGGGCAACTGGGCCAGGCGCTGCAGGAAGCGCTAGCCGACCGCACGCTGCTCCTCCTCGATCTGCCCGCAGGCGATATCACCGATCCTGTGATCATCCGCACCATCGCCGATTTCCATCCTGACGTGGTCATCCATCCGGCGGCATACACGGACGTGGACGGGGCGGAACGGGAACCAGACGTCGCCTACCGCGTCAACGTCTGGGGCACGCAGAACGTGGCTCTGGCTTGCCAGCAAGCGGGGGCAGCCATGGTCTACCTCAGCACCAACGAGGTCTTCGACGGGACAGCCGACGCGCCCTATCGCGAGTGGGACACACCTAGCCCCATCAGCACCTATGCCCGCAGTAAAGCCGCCGGCGAACGGGTGGTGAGGGCTTTGCTGCAACGATTCTACATCGTGCGAGTGGCCTGGCTCTTCGCCCCTGGCGGCAACAACTTCGTGGCCAAGATCATCGCCGCCGCCGACAAGTACGGCGCACTGCGCGTGGTGGACGACGAGTTCGGCAATCCCACCTACGCGCCGGATGCTGCAGCAGCCATAGCCCAGCTCATTGAGACGGAGCACTACGGCATCTACCACCTCGCCAATGCCGGGGTCTGTTCCCGCCACCAATTCGCCCATGAGATCCTCCGCCAAGCTGGCCGCAACGATGTCCCCATCACCCCTATCCGATCGAGCGAATGGAAACGAGCCTCCACGCCGCCGCTGCGGGCAATCCTGGCCAACACGACGGGGGCGGAGCTGGGAATCAGACCGAGGCCATGGCAGGACGCACTGGCCGCCTACTTCCTCACGCAACACGCATCACGTATCACGCATCACGGCGATTGAGAGCAAGCACCCGATGTTCGATCAGCAGCCCCTGTGTAGCATCATCATCCCCAACTGGAACGGGGCAGACTATCTGCCCGTCTGCCTGGACGCGCTCCGCCGTCAGACCTATCCGCGCCTTGAGATCCTCGTCGTTGACAACGCGTCCACGGACAGGTCCCTGGCGCTGCTGGCACAAGACTACCCGGAAATGCGGGTCATTCAACTGGACGACAACTATGGCCTGACAGGAGCATGTAATCGGGGTGCGGAGGCCGCCCGAGGCGATGTTCTGATCATGCTGAACAACGACACGGAAGCCGAGCACGGCTGGCTGGCCGCCCTGGTGGAGACACTGGTCGAGCATCCCGAAGCGGGCAGCGCGGCCAGCAAGATGCTGCTCTTCGACCGTCGGGACACGCTGCACACTGCAGGTGACCACTACGGCATGGACGGCATCCCCCGCAACCGGGGTGTGTGGGAACCGGACGAAGGGCAGTACGACCAGGCGGTGGAGGTCTTCAGTGGATGCGGCGGCGCGGTGGCCTATCGCCGGGAGGCATGGGACGCGGTCGGCGGCTTCGATGAAGACTTCTTCATGTATTGCGAGGACGTGGACTTGGGCTGGCGGCTGCAACTAGCTGGGTACCGCGCCGTCTTCGCACCACAGGCTCGCGTCTACCATCGATTGAGCGCCACCGGCGGCGGAACCATCGCCAGCTTCTACACGGGGCGCAACACCATCTGGGTGCTGGCCAAGGATGTGCCGGGCCGCCTGCTGCGCCGCCACTGGTGGCGGATCGTCAAGGCGCAAACGCGTATCGCCTGGGAGGCGCTCAGGGCGTGGCGAGGGGAAGCAGCGCGAGCGCGACTGCGCGGCCAACTCGCCGGAGTGCTGAGCCTGCCGCGGATACTGCGCAAGCGGCGGGCGGTGCAGTCCAGCAAGCGGGTGGACGATAAGTACCTGATCGGACTGCTGGTCGAATGATACCCCCCCCGCCCCCCTTCCTGGCCCTCTCCCGCTGCATGGACCGGATACATAGGCAACCCATGTTCCCAGACATCTGTTACCCATCTCCCCTGTCTGGACGCCCCGCACGCAGGGGAGGGAAGTGGGAGAAGATATCTGGGAACCATCGGAGGAAGACTTGTCATCCAAGAAACACGTCGTCTATCGCCTTTTCGCCGGCAATCTCTTCCTGTTTTTCGGCTTCAACGTCTGGCGGAGCCTGTTCACCAACTTCGCCGTGGAAGAACTGGCGATGCGCGCCGACCAGATCGGCCTCATCCAGTCGCTGCGGGAGGTGCCAGGGCTGCTCGGCTTCTGGCTGGCCTTCCTAGCCCTCGTGCTCAGCGAGATGGAGGTGCTCAGTCTCAGCACGGTGGTCATGGGTCTGGGGCTGATCGCCACCGCCGGGGCTAGGAGCTGGGGCACACTCATCGCCGGCACGATGATCAACAGCATCGGCTTCCACGCCTTCTACCCCAACAGTTCCGCTGTGGCCCTGAAGATAAGCGAAGGGCGAGAGACACCGCGATTGCTGGGGATACTGCAGGCAGTGGCGGCCCTGGCCGCCGTGGTTGCTACCCTTACCGTCCTCCTGACTGTTGATGCCTGGGGCTATCGCCAGCTCTTCATCATCGCCGGCGTCGTTACCACCATTGGTGGCCTGGCCATCTGGCGGCGCGAGCGAGGCGGAGATGGCCACCAGCGGCAGCGCATCGTCTTCCGCCGCCGCTACTGGCTCTACTATCTACTGACCTTCCTCATGGGCAGCCGGCGGCACATGTTCACCACCTTCGCCATCTTCCTGCTGGTGCAGAAGTACGGCCTGCCGGCGCGGCAGACGGCCCTGCTGCTGCTGATCAACAACGTCCTGGGGATGATCTTGTTCCGCTACCTGGGTGAGCTGGTGGGCCGCGTCGGCGAACGTTGGGTACTGACGGGCAATTTCCTGCTGCTTATCGGCGTCTTTCTGGGCTACGCCTACCTGGACTCGCTGCTTTTGCTGTCCATCTTCTTCGTCCTCGATCACCTTCTCTTCGGCCTAAACCTGGCTTTGCCATCCTACTTCAAGAAGATCGCTGTGAGCCCTAAGGAAGTCACCAGCAATCTGAGCATGGCCCAGACGATCAACCACTTGGCCGCCATGTTCGTGCCTCTCCTCGGCGGTCTGATCTGGGAAGCCTATGGGTCCGAGGTGACCTTCCTCTGTGGAGCGGGCATTGCCGCCGTTTCCCTGGTGTTTGCGCAGTTCATGCCCCAGAAGCAGACGGCAGCAGCGCAGTCGGTTGCTTCTTGACAATACCAGCCTCTTGCGCTATGCTCGCACCGCAATGGCGAAAGCAAAGGGAAAGGCCCCCTGCCCCCTCCCTTGCAGAGGCGGGAAGGGGGGGGAAGGCACACCACACATAATGAAACGTCGCCAGCACGTCTGGCTCTGGGCGCTCATCCCGCTGCTCATCCTGGGCAGCGGCCTGGCTTGCAGCGGGTTGAACGTCATCCGGCCATCCGCGGTCATCGTCACCGATCCGACAGGCAATGCTACACCGTCGCCTACGATAGAGCGGCTCGCCGATGCACCACCTTCGCCTCCCACGGCCACGTCCAGCCCCAGGGCGACCGCCACGCCATCGCCCACGCCATCACCGACGGCCACGGCCACTCCCTCGGCGACGCCGACTTTCACTTCCACACCAAGGCCCACACCAGGGCCAACGCCCGATGGTGTGCAGCGGCTGGTGAAGGTGCCCATCCTGATGTACCACTACATCTCCACACCGCCGCAGGG
>CAZPMV010000018.1:19896-21774 GCA_964587335.1 uncultured Anaerolineales bacterium | reverse complement strand
CTGGAGAGCCAGTCACGTCAGTAAGACCGACGAGGTTCGTAGTAAGCGCTTCAGCGCTGTTCGCTGGGCGAAAAACGAAGGGGTCAGCGGAAAAACGGAAAGAGTGGAAAGGCAGGGGGTCATTCCGCTTGTTCCGCTGTTCCGTTGACCATTCAGGCCAGGAGTAGGGGCGGACCACCGCAAACTCCCGGCACCAGATAGCGCCGGGAGTTTGCGAGGTATTCGCATAGTCAGAGGCGACTGCAGGGCGAGTGCTAGGCCCAGAAGGCCTTCTTCAGATCGCTGAATTCCTCCACGGGCCCTTCGAACTTGTTGTGGCCTAGTTCCAATACGTAGACGTAGTCGGCGATCTTGAGGGCCTGGCGGATCTGCTGGTCTACCAGGACGATGGTCATGCCGTCTCTATCCCGCAGGCCCACCAGCATCTGGTAAACCTCTTCCGCCAGTAACTTGGCCAGGCCGGCCGTGGGCTCGTCCACCAGGATCACCTTGGGGTCGGTCATCAGGGCGCGGCCCAATTCGACCATACGTTGCATGCCGCCCGATAGCTCTCCAGCTTGCGACCGGCGCCGGTCGGCCAGCGCTGGGAATCGCTCGTAGTTCTCCTCCAGCTTGCGCTGGATGCGCGCTTTGTCGCCGCGGAAGGGCCAGGCGCCCAATTCCAGGTTCTCTTCCACCGACATCCAGCGAAAGATGCCCGGCAACTGGGGGATGTACGAAATCCCCATGTTGATGAGCTTGTGGGTGGGGATGCCCACGACGCTGCGGCCGTCCAGGAGGATCTCCCCCGCGTTGGGCTTGAGGAATCCGTAGATGGCCTTGAGCAGAGTGGACTTGCCCACGCCGTTAGCGCCGAGCACGGCGGTGATCTTCCCTTCCCGTACGTTGACCGAAACGCCCTGCAGGATGTTCAAATCCCTGTAGTAGCCGACGTAGAGCTCCTTTGCCTCAAGCATCTGCCTTGTCCTTCCCCAGATAGGTTTCCACCATCGCCGGGCCGGCTTCCTCTTCCTCTTCGCCCAGATAGGCCTCGATGACCGCCGGATCGTGGCGCACCACCTTCGGATCACCATCGGCGATGAGGTCGCCGAAGTGGAGCACCAGCAACCGTTTGCTGAGGGTGAAGATGGTGTCCATGTCGTGGCTTATGATGATAAAGGCCTTGCCTTGCTCGTTGACCGTGGTGATGTATTCGTAGATGATCTCCATCAACTTGGGGTGGACGCCGGCAAACGGCTCGTCGAGGATGATGATGTCAGGATCAAGCATCAGAAGCCGCCCCAGTTCCAGCAGCTTCTGCTGTCCACCGGAGAGACCCCGTCCATACTCGTTGGACAGATGCTCAATGGTCAGGAACTCAAGCACCTCCATCGCCCTGTCAAGGAAATCCTTCTGGCGGGCCGCGGGGTGCATGGCCATGGCCGGCACCATTAGATTCTCCAATACCGTCATACGGCGGAAGGCGCGCGTCACCTGAAAGGTGCGCCCCAAACCGGCCTGCGCCACACGGTACGGAGGCAGCGCATCTATACGCTTGCCGTTGAGATACACCGTGCCACTGGATGGCTGATACACGCCATCCAGGATGTTGGTCAGCGTCGTCTTGCCGGCGCCATTGGGACCAATGAGACCAATCAACTCAGGCCCGCGCACCTTGAACGTCACTCCGTTGAGCGCTTGCAGCCCGCCGAAGTTCTTCTTGACGTTATTGATGTCGAGTTCGATCATCCCTGTTCCTCCACTGCTGCCAGTCGCTTGGCCACGGTCTCCTCGACGACGCCGGCCCGAGTGAGCCGCTGGATAATGGGATAGAACAAGCCATTGTTCCAAAAGCGCAACGTCAGCATCAGGAGCAGGCCAAAGAAGACCAGCCGCCAG
>CAZPMV010000018.1:0-19796 GCA_964587335.1 uncultured Anaerolineales bacterium | reverse complement strand
CCGATGGCCGCGCCCACCAGGCTTTCGAGCCCCCCAATGACGGCCATAGCGATCACCAGACTCATCTGCATGATCAACAGGATGTTGGGCGTGATGACGCCGATGTAGTGGGCCTCGACGGCGCCGGCCGCGGCAGCGATCATGCCGGTGATGACAAAGACCAGCACTTTGTAGCGCACAATGTGCACCCCCAGCGCGCTGGCCGCTTCTTCGTCCTCACGGATGGAGCGGATGAAGAGGCCAAAGCGCGAGCCAGCCAGCCAGTGCATCAAGGCCATGGAGGCGAGAAACAGCGCCAGCATGATGTAGTAAGGGGGCACCTTGTCGGTGGCGTCGAAGGAGAGGCCGAACAACTGGATGCCTTGGGGGAAGAGAGGAGCCAGCTCCAGACCGTTCGGCCCGTTGGTCAGGTCTATCTCGGCGTTGATGGCGATGCGCAGAATCTCCGAGAAGCCAATGGTGAACAGCGCCAGGTAGGTGCGTCGCAAGCGCAACACGAGCACACCGATGAGAAGCCCGAAGATCCCTCCCATGAGAATGCCCCCGATGACGCTACTGACCACAGGCAGGCGGCGGATGACTGTGCCTACGGGCATGTTCTGTTTGCCCAACTCCAGGCATCCCTCGTTGGCGGGGCTGATGAACACCAGCCAGACCTTTCCCAGGGGTATCTCCGCGCAAGTTCGAGTCGCTGCCGTGGTCAAACGGATGAATCGGCCCAGTATCCCTGTGGTGTAGGCACCGATGCCCATGAAAGCCATGTGGCCAAATGAGAACTGGCCGGCCTGGCCGGCCAGCAGTGACCAGCTTGAGGCCAGAATGGCGTAGAAATAGGCCACGATGGCGATGTGCATGATGTAGGGACGGGAGTGCAGCACCACCGGGGCGGCGATGGGGATCAACACACCAACAGCGATTAAAGCCCGCAGTGGCCACTTGCGGTTCATAGCTCCCTCCCGAAAAGGCCGGTCGGCTTGAGCAAGAGGACCAGGGTCAGGATTGCCATACCGTAGGCCGGAATGTAAGCCGCTGCCCGTTGCGGGTCGGGAACGCAACCCGCGCCGAGGGCTTCGACGACGCCGACGATCAGCCCGCCAATGAAGGCGCCGGGCAAGGAGCCCATGCCGCCGAGCACGATGACCACGAACGCCCGCGACGAGGCCGTGGTGCCTACCCACGGCACCCAGGAGAAGACCTGCACCAGCGACGCGCCGGAGAGACCGGCCAACATGGTCCCCATACCGAAGGCCAGGGTGTTCATCGTGTTGGGGTTGATGCCGGTAACGGCGGCCGCGTGCCGGTCCTGGCTCACAGCCCGCAGCGCCTTGCCGATCCAGGTACGGTAGAGGAACCACATCAGCAGTCCCAGCAGGATCAAGGCGATCACGGCTGCGGTAAAACGCGTGGATGAAATGGAGATGAAGTCGAACAGACGGATGTTGGCAACCGTCGTCTTCAACAGGCTGGGGTTTTCGGCAGAGGGAAGATTGATCACTGGATAATCAATGAAACGAGGAACCTTCTTGGGATCAGCCCCTACAATGGCCAGCGTAAGGTACTGCAAGAGGAAGGCCAGAGCGAAGGTGACCAGGATCGCGTATTCGCCGGGCCGTTCCACCTGGCCGGTATTCATGGCCCGTAACAGCAGCCGCTCGAACACCGCGCCGATGACAAAGGTCACCAGTGCGGCGGCCAGCACGCCCACAATCGGGGACAGGCCAGGGAACCAGACGTTGGTAAGATAGTAAACGACCATGCCGCCGAGCATGTAGAATTCGCCATGGGCAAAACTCACCACCCCCAGGATGGAGAAGATGAGCGTCAGCCCCAGGGCCATCAGCCCATAGATCGTGCCGATCACTATCCCGTTGACGATCTGGGTGGCGACGAAATCGCCTCTGGTGACACACAGGTTGTTGGGATCAGCCACTGCAAAGGCGGCGATGAGAATCGCTGCAATCACCACTCCGGGGATAACCACCCACTTCCAATCGAGTTTGGGCGTGAGATACCAAAGGGGGATCAGAGCAAACGGCCCACCGGCGGCACCGGCAGCCGCCCCCGCCAGGCTGGCCTGCGAAACGTCCAGGTCTTTTCGTCTGTAGATGCGGGGCGTCACCACCGCGCCCACCCCCCCCCATCCGATGATCCACAGAAGAGCGTAGAGAAAGTACGAACCGTGTTCCATAAGTCTACCCTCAGCAAAGTATGAAAGGGTCAAAGACAAGCGTTCACCCACCCGGTTCGCGGCGGTCTCCTGATCGGCGCAGCTTGGCCGTAGGATTGGCTTGAAGTCACACTGCTCCCTCTCTTACGGAGGGAACGGCGGACGGGAGACCGCCTGGCAACTCCCTGGGCGAGTGGAAGGGGCAAGGCAGCCCCGGTACTCCGAGGCTGCCTTGCTTGGTCACCGATTAGCCGCCCGTCAGGGGTCAGGGCAGAACAGGATCGTCTGTCTTCAAGGCCACGGGGAAGACAACGGGTGCTTCACCCGAATCCTGGCCCGCTTCTTGATACTGGATGAAGGTGGCGGCGAAGTCGGGGAACTGGTGCCACCACTTGGCATCCGTCCCATCGGGGATGGGGTTGTGGGTGCCGTAGGGGAAGGTGATAGTGCCCAGCGCACCGTCGTAGGAGATGTTCTCCAAGGCGCTGATGATCGCATCGGCGTCGGTGGAGCCTGCCGCGTTGATGGCCTGGGCCATGACCTTCAGCGAGTCGTAGGCTTCCATAGCGTAGGACTCGGGCGACGGCTTGCCTGTCTTCACTGTGTATTTGTCGAAGAAGGCCTGGGTCGCGTCCGTGTATAACACCTTGGACAGCCCGACTTTGCGGTAGAAGCACAGGTTACCGTCCGGCACATTGGCCCAGAAGGCGATGTGATCATCGGCAACCTGGTTGCAGATCATGAGCGTGTCCTGCGGGCCGATGCCACCCTCGGCCGCCTGCTGCTGGAAGTTGTACGAGGTTTCGCCGGTCAGCAGTACCAGGATCAACTCAGGGCTCTCCGCCTTGATGCGCTCGACGATGCTGGAGAATTCCTGCGTGCCCAGGTCGGCCGAGTAGGTCACTGCCTCGATGCCCATTGCTGCCAACGCCTCGGTGGTGCTCTCGGCTGCCGGGATGCCGTAGCCGGTGTTCTCGGTCATGATCACGATGCGCTTGACGCCCATCGACAGGATGAAGTTAGCGTCCAGCGCGGCGATTTCGGACGAGAGCGGGGCGACGCGGAAAACCTCGGGATACTGGACCCTTGTGATTGTGTCATTCCACGTCTCGGCGAAGACGGTGGGGATGTGGTACTTGTGGGCCACTTCCTTGGCCGTCATACCCACGGCGCTGTGATATTCGCCCACCACGGCCACGACCTTATCCTGGGTGATCAAGCGCTCCATGGCCGCGGTGCCGCGCTCGGGCAACCCCTCGGTGTCCACGAAGACCAACTGCACTGGCTTGCCCAGCACGCCGCCAGCGGCGTTGATCTCCTCCACGCCGATCTCGAAGGCCGCCTTCATGGCTATGCCACCCGTCACAGAGCCAGGAGCCGACAGCGGCGCCAGCGCCCCGATCTTGATCGTATCGCCGGTGGCGCCGATCGTGGCCACCTGGGCATCGAAGTAGGCCTGGGCCTCCTCGGCGCTGGGGATGTAGATCTTCCAGCCAATCTCGATCAGGTCGGAGTCGCCGATCTTGGCATAGCTGTCGTCCTCTGCAAACTTCTGATTGGTGTACTTAGTGATGGCCGGATAGGCGAGGATGTCGCCCAGGAACTTGTCGGCCAGCTTGCTCAACCAGTCGTCGGCCACGATGACGTAATCCTGTCCGCCCTCCGCCTGCATGGGGGCGGCGACCACGGCCGGCACAACCGCCAGTAGCATGGTGATGGCCAGGAAAAGACCGAAAAACTTCTTCATTGGGAATTCCTCCTTTGGATGTGGATGAGATTCGGAACCGCTTTGGTTTCTACGACTTGGACGAAGACCAAAATACGCTGCCTGTTGCTCGATAGACATCCCTCCTTTCTGGCTGGTGACCGATAGCTGATGGCCCATGGCCTGCTATCTGCTATTCACCATCTGCTATCTGCCATCTGCTACCTGGCACACCGAAAACCGATGTCATCGTTGGCGGTGATCGCTGGATCACCGCCGTTACGGTTGGTAGTGAGAACGAGCGCTTCTTCATCGAACCAGCCGCCACCACGTAGGCCACGATAGTCCGTGTTGTAGTGTCTGTCCTGATAAGCGCTTCCGGGATAGGCAACGTAGGGTGAATCGATCCATTCTCTGACGTTGCCAGCCATGTCGAACAGGCCGTAGCCATTCTTGGGATAGCTACCCACGGCGGTGGTCTGCCGCTGGCCACTGTCTTTGCCGTTCAGCATAGCGGGATCGTACTCGTTGCTCCAAGGGAATAGGAAGTGCTCTGGCCCACGTGCTGCTTTCTCCCACTCGAATTCCGTGGGCAGCCGCTTGCCAGCCCATTCGCAGAAAGCCTGCGCATCTTCGAAGGCCACAAACACCACAGGGTGACTCTCTTTGCCTTCCATGAAGGCCCAGTGCCAGTTCTGCGGGCTCTCCTGCTGCTCTCTGTACGTCACGTAGCCCGTTGCTTCTGCGAAGGCGGCGAAGTCCGCGTTGGTGACCTCGAAGACGTCAATCATGAAGGCGGGCAAGTCCATCTCCTGCTCTGGAGCCTCGTTAGGGTCGCTGTTGTTGTTGCCCAGGGCAAAGGGGCCGGCTGGGATTTCGGCCATGACATCAGCTATGGCTGGTGGCGGCGGTGTAGGCGTATCCTTGGCTTCCGCTTCGGCCTCAGCGGCTGTCGGAACGGGCGTATTGGTGGGCAGGGGGGTCGGCGTGGGCGGCGGTGGCGGTGGCGTATCGGTCGGCTGGAGCTTGACAATGGCAGGCAGGGGCGTGCGCGTGGGCGCCACTGTGGCCTCTCCCTCTCCCTCGCTGACACTGGGAGGTTCTGTGGCCACTGCCTCTGAGGTAGGCGTGGGCGCTTCCACTACCTCAAGCACCTCGCCACCACATGCGGTCAGGGCTAATGCGAACACAACCGACATCACAACGAGTAGGCGTTGAAGGTATCGTGGATGGAGCATTCTTTCTCCTCTGTCTCGGTTGATGGCTGTTAGCTCGCTTCGCTCGATAGCTGATAGCTTATGGTCTATGGGCTGTCATCTGCCGTCCGCTATCGGCTAGTAGTAGTACCAAATCGTCTCGTACTCGGCTGGGTCTTCACCGAGCCGCTCCAGTTCCTGCAAGTACTCGTAGATGGAGTTGTCGGTGTAAATCCAGGGCTCCATGGGGGTGATTCCCTTTTCCCAGGGATGCCACAGATAGACCCGTTGCCCGTCCGGCCTGATCGCCACCAGTTCCCTGTCCTGCCAAGCTCGGATGTGGTTTTTGCCCAGCCGGGGGACGTTGAAGACTGGCTCGTCGGTGCGGAAGATGCCGGGCAGCAATCTGGCTTCTTCTTTGCGCTCCTGGGCGACGCGGGCCAAGGGCGTCATGTAGTCTTTCGTCTCTTCCTTGCCCTTGGGATAGAAGGTGTAGTAGGGATCCACACCAGCTCGCTTCATGGCAATGCGGTTGGCCACGGTCTGGAAGCGGCGGCTGGTCTGCACGGTGAACACCTGTTGGTTGTAGACGTAGATGCCGCGCCGACGCAGTCGGTACACTGCCTGGGCTAGGTCGGGAGTGACCTCGGCCGCGCTCTCGATGTGGGTCACCACGCACACGTTGCGCTGTCCTGGTATGATGTAGCTCCCCAGTATCTCGGCCAGTTCCTCCGTTATCCGCATGGGCACGGTCACCGGGCCGCGCGAAGCCCAGCGGAAGCTGATCAGGTGCTTCGCAGCGCTCAGGCGGTCCATGATATACTTGATGCGCTTGTCGCTGAGGAACAGCGGGTCGCCGCCGGTGATCAGCACATCGCGCAGCGCAGTGTGTTCGGCAAACCAGTCCAGTGCCCGTTCCAGGTGTGCGCGCGCGGGCATTCCCTCCGGCGCCATCGGCCCGGTGATCTCCCAGTTACGTTGGCAATAGACGCAGATTTGGGGACAGGTATCGAATGGCTTGATGATGGCAATGGTGGGATAGCGGCGGGTGACCAGTTCCACGGGCGACGTATCATGTTCGCCCATGAAGTCGAAATAGCGTCCCCGATCCTCTCGGTGTTCGATCATGGACTGCACGTAGTGCAACGGTGGAATTACCTGCGACCGAATCTGGCCGTCGGAGGTGCGGTCGGTGGAGTCAAAGTCGAACAGCGATAGGTAATAGGGAGTGATACCGAAGGGAACGCCATTTTCAATGGATAGCGTGATGGACTCGATCTCCTCGTCGGTCAGAGGGACCAGTTGCTTGAGGTGGGCCAGCCCCTTCATGTCCTTGAAGATATACTTGAGCTGCCAGGCGTGGTTGTACCAGTGGTGCAGCGTGGCGTCGAAGTGATCCATGATGCGTTGCCGGTTCGCTTCGCGCCGCTCGATCACTTCTGGATCCAGACCCGAGGAGTGCCGGCTAATGAGCTGATGTATCCTCTGCCCTGCTTGATCCAGATAGCCTGAGCGAGCCTGGCCGGCGGCGCGCCCTTCGATCTGGCGGAAATCAACGGCTTCGATCCCTGCCTCAATCAGGATATGGCCCAGCCAGCCCTGCCCGATGCCCGAGTGTCCTTGGATGGCCCTGAAGAGGTGTCGGAACTCCTCGACGAAGCCAGGGCTCGTGCTATCACCATCGCCACGCGCCAGCCGCCACAGTGGCTTCAGAGTCGAAAGGCCGGCCAGTCGCTCGTTGCGCGGGGAAAGCAGGTTGTAGAAGACTCGCAGGGCCTCCATGGCTGCGGCAGATTCGATCTGGCAGTCGTCGGTTTCCACGCTGCGGAGCTGCCACTCTAGTTCCTTCAAGTAGCCGTAGAGCATCTGGCGCGCAGCTTCTAGCGTCTTGCTCTCTCGTAGGATGCGATACATCTGCGGGGCCTCTTGCCAGAGCGCATCCACAGGCTGGGCAGGCGATGGCTCTGCTGTGCTGGTCACGGCAGGATTCCTCCTTCTGGTGCGACATCGGCGCGTATGAGCACTTCGCTTTCTGGTGAATATCCCAGGTGATGGGAGGTATCGTTGGCCGTCTGCAGGGTGAGCGCAGCAAGGCTGTGGATCTCCTCGGGTGTGATACGAAAAGAGGGGCCGGAGACGCTGATGGCGGCGATCACAACGCCGCGGTGGTCGCGGATAGGAGCGGCCACCGCGTTCAGCCCGACCTCCATCTCCTCTAGCCCCACGCTGTATCCTAATCGGCGTACTTCTTCCAGTTCCTTCCGCAGACGTGCCGGATCGGTGATAGTCCTTTCGGTGAAACGAACGAGTTCCTGGCTCAGTAAGCGTTCTCTCTCCGCTTCGGGCATGAGGGCCAGGAATACCTTGCCAGCAGAAACGCAGTGCAGAGGCATGCGCCGCCCCACCCAGCCGATGTTTCTCACCATGCGCGGGCTGGGAACGCGGCCAACATTGAGCACCCCATCGCCGGCCAGCACTGTCAGGTTGACCGTTTCCTGGCAGGCGTCGGCGAGGGCCCGCAGATAGGGGCGGGCTACCTGCTGGACATCGTCCAGTTGTCTCAGCACCGTGCCCGCCAACTGGAGTATCTCGATGCTCAGACGATACTTCTCTGTCTCCGTGTTTTGCTCGACCAGCCCTCCCTGTAGCAGAGCACGCAGGAGCCGGTGCACAGTGCTCTTTCCCAAGCCCAACCGCTGGCTTAGAGTGGTTACTCCAAGCTCTGGTTCTCTCTCGCTCAAAGCGTTGAGGATGCTGATGGCCCTTTCGACAGCCCGGACTGTGGAGTCTCGCCCCTGATGGTGGGGAGACGGATTCATCATTGGCAATTCCTCAGGCGTCAGTGAATTGACACAGCAATCATGCGCAAATCGTAGCTACTCAGCCTATTCGTCCCGGGCTGCCAAGTCCAGGTCCGGAGTGGCCTAATTGGGCTGCTATCTGGCCTGCCAAGCCGCTGGATATGGCTGTCCGGCGGGAGCCTGAGTAGTTGCCGCAAGCCAGAATGAAAGCGAGGAGAAGGCGGGGAGCGACTCCACGCCACCTGGTTCCGCTCAAACATCGGTGTTTCATGGTATGGAACGTCGTTCCACTGATATTCTAACACACTTGCCTTATCTTGTCAACTTTGCGTAGTCTGTTTCAGCAATTCTCCATCTGGAAATGCTCTGCAAAGGGATTCACGTCTGTGGCAAGTCAGAGCTCTGCTGATTTTGCCTGACGACACTCGGGGCGTATAATGGTGCCATGTCTCTCAGTATGCTTCTGCAGGAGCTACGGCTTGATCCCGGCTTCATGCGCCAGGTGGCCGCTTGGCACCGCTTCCCAGCGCGGCCGGGGCGCTATGCCGACTTTCCTCCCGAACTTGATGCTCGGCTGGTGGCGATGCTGCGCACCCGTGGCGTCGAGCGACTGTATAGTCATCAGGCCACCGCCGTGGCCGCCGCGCTGCGCGGAGAACATGTGGCCGTCGTCACCTCCACGGCCAGCGGCAAGACTCTCTGCTACAATCTGCCCGTCCTCCACACGTTGCTTAACGTGCCCTCTGCCCGCGCTCTCTATCTCTTCCCCACCAAGGCCCTGGCCCAAGACCAACTGGCAGAGCTGCGCGCGCTCACCAGCAGCCACGCGCTATCAGCCGTCGGCCATCAGCCATTCGCCACCTATGACGGCGACACGCCCAAGGCAGAGAGATCGCGCGTCCGCCGCTCGGCTCGGCTGCTCATCACCAACCCCGACATGCTGCATATGGGCATCCTGCCGCACCATACGCGCTGGGCTGACTTCTTCGCCAATCTACACTACGTTGTCTTGGACGAACTGCACACCTACCGCGGCGTCTTCGGCTCGCACGTGGCCAACGTGCTGCGCCGTCTCCGGCGCATCTGCGAGTTTCACGGCTCGCAGCCGCAGTTCGTCTGCTGCTCAGCTACCATAGGCAACCCGCAGGAGCACGCGGAACGGTTGCTAGGAGCGGATGTGACGCTGGTGGACGACGACGGCTCACCCAAGGGAGAGAAGCACTTCTTGCTGTATAACCCGCCGCTGGTGGATCGCGAGCTGGGCATCCGCCGCAGCTACCTGCTGGAAGCGCGGCGCATCGCCGGCCGGTTGCTCGACGCCGACGTGCAGACAATCGTCTTCGCCCGCGCACGGCTGACGGTTGAAATCCTGTTGACGTACTTGAGGGACTGGTTAGAGCGGGGAATGAAGGAGGCTGAAGGGGCTGAGGTGGAGATGGTGCGGGGGTATAGGGGAGGGTATTTGCCACGTCTGCGGCGGGAGATCGAGCGGGGCCTGCGGGAGGGCAGCGTGCGCGGCGTGGTGGCGACTAATGCCCTGGAGCTGGGCATTGACATCGGCCAGCTCTCGGCGGCGGTGCTGGTTGGTTACCCAGGCACCATCGCCAGCGCCTGGCAGCAGGCGGGTCGCGCCGGTCGCCGCAAGGAAACTTCCCTGGCTGTGCTGGTTGCCAGTGCGTCTCCCCTGGACCAGTATCTGATTGCCCACCCCAACTTCCTCTTTCAGCGCAGCCCCGAGCAGGCACTGATTCATCCCGACAATCTGGTCATCCTGCTGCACCACCTGCGCTGTGCAGCCTTCGAGCTGCCCTTCGCCCAAGGAGAAAACTCCGGTGGGTTTGGCGACGTGGCAGCACTGCTCGATTTCTTGGTGGAGGAGGGGGAGCTGCACCGCAGCGCTGGGACGTGGTACTGGGTGGGGGAGACCTATCCGGCGCAGGAGGTCTCGCTGCGCACAGCCTCGCCCGACAGGTTCGCCATCATGGTTCACGAAGGGGATGGCAGTGGGCCGCAAGTCATCGGTGGCGTAGATCGCTTCAGTGTGCCCTTCCTGGTGTACGAGGGCGCGGTCTACCTGCACGAGGGGCGGTCCTACATCGTGCAAGAGTTGGACTGGGAGGGACAGAGGGCTTTCGTGATGCCGGCCGACGTGGGCTACTACACCGATGCCAGCGCCAGCGCACAGGTGCAGGTTCTGGAGGTCCAAGCACAGACACAGGCGGCGGGTGCCATCAAGGCCCACGGCGAGGTGCTGGTGAAGGTCAAGGCCACGGGCTACCGACGGGTCAAGCGCTACACGCACGAGAACCTGGGCTGGGGCGAGATTGACTTGCCTGAACAGGAGATGCAGACCACTGCCTACTGGCTGAGTTTGCCCGAGGAAACGGTGGAGCGGCTGCGGCGGAGAGGGCTGTGGGTCAGCGACCGCCGGGACTATGGCCCGAACTGGGCGGAGCAGCGGAACCTGGCGCGAGCGCGAGATGGGTATCGCTGCCAGCACTGCGGCATCCCCGAGCGTCGGGGGCGACAGCACGACCTGCACCATGTGCGTCCCTTCCGCGAGTTCGGTTACGTGCCCGGCGCGAACGAGGCTTACAGGGAGGCCAACCGGCTGGAGAACCTGGTGAGCCTCTGTGCATCCTGTCACCGCCTGGCTGAAGCGAGCCAACGGATGCGCAGCGGACTGGCTGGCCTGGGCTACGTGCTGAGCCACGTGGCCTCGCTGCATCTCATGTGTGCCCCCCGCGATCTGGGTTCGGTCACGGAACCCCGCTCTGTGTCCACCCGGATGCCGACCATCACGCTGTACGAGAAGGTCCCAGCGGGCTTGGGCTTCGCCGAGCGGCTGTATGAATTACACCAGACGCTGCTGGACGCGGCGCACGAACTGGTGTCCGGTTGTCCCTGCGCTCACGGCTGCCCGGCCTGCGTCGGACCCGTGCTCAATCCGGAGCAGGAGACCAAGACGCTGACGCTGGCGCTGATCGAAGCGGTGTGCGGCGGGAATGGGAAGCGGACCATCACGGATGAACACGGATAGCTGATCTGCTATCCGCCATCAGCTATCTGCCAGCACCTTCACCCACACACGGCGACGGCGCGGGCCGTCGAACTCCGCCAGGTAGATCCCCTGCCATCTCCCCAACTGCAGTTGTCCGCCGCTGACGAAGACGGTGGCACTGGCGCCGCACAGTGTGGCCTTGATGTGCGCGGGAGAGTTCCCTTCGCCGTGGCGATGGCGATGATCTGGTGGGACGAGGTGATCGTTCATCGTCAGCAGGATGTCGTGGCACACGGTGGGATCCCAATTCTCATTCAGTGTGATGCCCGCCGTGGTGTGGGGCACGAAGATGTGGCAGACTCCCTCGCTGACGCCGCTTTGGCCCACCGCCTGTGCCACCTGTGCGGTGATGTCCACCAGTTCAGTTCTCGCTGTTGTCGGAATCTCCGTTATGATCATTTTGGCTTCCTTGAGGCGCAGTCTTCTGCCCGGTGGTCAGCGCTCAGTGATCGGTGATTGGGAACGCCCCGATCCCTGGTCACTGAGACCTGAGCACCGAAGGGGTGGGGGAGTAGTGGCTCTTACTCCTCCCCGGCGGTGATTGCCAACGCGTCCACTACTCTGGGCAAGACCTGCCCGGCCGGGCCTTGCAGGAAGACATCGGCCAGCGGAGTGATGGCGCTGCGATTGGGGTTGACCTCGATGATGGGGCTGCCGGCGCGGCGGGCGTACATGGGCAGCGAGGCCGCTGGTTGCACCAGACCCGAGGTGCCCACCACCAGCATGGCATCGCAGGCCGCGCTTTCGGCAAATGCCCGCTCCAGCGCTTCAGGCGGCAGCATCTCCCCGAACCAGACGACGTCAGGACGCAGCATGGCGCCGCAGCGGGGGCAGTGTGGCGGGATATCCGTCTGATTGGCGAAATCGGCGCGCGTGAAGCCCGTGTGCCCGCCGAGGCATTTGTAGAACCGCCAGTTGCCGTGCAGTTCGACGACGTCGCTGGAACCTGAGGACCGGTGCAGGTTGTCGATGTTCTGGGTGATGACGACGACGTGGGGCACGTATCGTTCCAGCGCGGCAATGGCCAGGTGTCCAGGGTTAGGCGTCACTTCCCCGAGGAGCCCGAAGCGGTGCTCGTACCACTCCCAGACTAGCTTGGGATCACGCCTGAACCCCTGCAATGTGGCCAGTTGGTGCGGGTCATAGCGTCCCCATAGGGCATCTTGCGCTTCGCGGAAGGTGGCGATGCCACTCTCCCTGGACATGCCTGCCCCGGTGAAGACGACAAGGGACTGGCTGCGAGACAGCGCATCGGCTGCGAATCGAATGAGTTGCTCCACAGTGTATCTCCGCGCTACTATCGCTTTCTGGTCAGAAGACCGTTTGCTGTTCGTTGTGGACGGGGTGGGCACACTCCCATTGTCCAGTAGCCACGTAATGGTCCTCCGTATCCTGTACCTGCACATCGCTGAATCCGGTCCGGATCAGCATCCATCGGGTCTCTTCGCCTGAGGGCAGCAAGTCGTTCCGGATCGGTTCTCCACCCCCACTGTGGATGGCATTCACTCTCACGCGGCTCAGGTCGTGGAGGATCAGCAGATGACCGCCGGGACATAGGACGCGCCCCAAGTCGAGCAGGGCAGCAGGCTTGTCAGCGAAGTGGGGAAAACTGTTGTGACAGACCACGACGTCGAACCCAGGCCCTGCAGTTCCCCACAGTACGAAAGGCAGTTGATGCGCATCGGCTTGCACCAGCAGAGCATCTACCTCCCGCTGGCGGGCGAGATGCAACATGGCGCCTGCCAGATCGATGGAGACCAGACGAGCATTCGGCGCGCGCTCCTTCAACCGAGGGATCAACGCCCCGGTGCCGGTGCCCACCTCCAAGATGGCCCGGGATTCTTTCAACAGGGCATCGAAGGGCGCCAGCAGTTGGCGCAATACCTCCTGCCGGTCGGCGGGTTGCTGGGCGTCCCACTTCTCTGCCAGGTTCTCGAAGAACATACGGAACTCGTTCATGGGTGTCCTTCCAACCAAGCAACAAACCAACTAACCAACCAGTCTACCAACTCTCAACCGGCCACCGTCGTTTCTTGGCCAGTCGGCGCAAGCGCCGGTCGGGGTTCACGGCCACCGGATGTCCCACTCGCTCCAGCATGGGCACATCCTCGTGGCCGTCGCTGTAGAAATAGCTCTGCCCCAGGTCAATGTCGTTGCGGGCGGCGAACTGTTCGGCCAGCAGCGCCTTGCCCGGGCCGAAGCATACCGGCTCCACCAGTTGGCCGGTGAAACGGCCCTCCTTCACTTCCAGGTAGGTGCACAGGTAGTCGGGGATATTCAGTTGTTCCGCCAGCGGCCTGACCACGTAGACGGTGGCAGCCGAGAGCACCACTAGCCGGTGGCCTTGGGCCCGATGCTCATCAATGCGCTGCACCGCGCCCTCGGTGATGTGCGGAGCTACCCATTCAGCGAACCAGGCGTCAGTTTCTTCTCGCAGCGGTTCTTTCTCTTCGCCGGAAGACATCATCAACATACGCATCATCGCCTGGGGGAAATCGATGAGCCCCAGCGCGTACCACAGAAACCACCAGGAAATGCGCATCCAGTCTCGCGCCCGAATGCGACCCGTCTGCACCAGGTAGCGCACGTACAGCATGCCCGAACTGCCATTCAGAATCGTACGATCCATGTCGAAGAAAGCAGCAACGCTCATTCACAACTCCTTGTCGGAAGCAAGTACACAGGTAGACAAAGGAAACAAGGGGGTTCGGCGTGCGGTGTTCGCTCCGAACTCCGAACCCCGAACTCGATACTCCAAACCCCAAACTCCAAACCCCAGACCCCAGACCCCAGACCCCAAACTCCAGACCCCAAACTCCAGACCCCAAACCCCAAACCTCTATGTTGCCGTCCACACTTCACAGATCAGCAGCACGCCCAGCACGACCATGGCCAAGCCCAGAATCGTCAGCACGATGCGATAAGCACGGGCCGACAGCGCCTGGCTCTTATGGGCCACCAGCCAGGCGATGATCACCTTGGAGCCCACCAGCAGGGCATAGAAGCCCACCAGGAAGGCCACGGCGTACACCGCACCTTCTTGCCAGCCAGCCAGCAGCGTCGGCCCGCCCACTGTGGCCCAGAAGAGGTACGGATGCGGGTTGAGCACGTTGACCAGAGAGCCTTGCCACAGTTCGCTTCTGCCTCTGTCACTGCTCTCCCCCGCCTGATCGGGGAGCTGAGCGTGGCGGGCGGAACGCAGCGCGTCAACGCCCAGGTAGATGACCAACAAACCGCCAGCCACTGTGACCGCGGTCAGCGCCCAAGGCGGGAGCCGGTCGAGCAGCAGCACCGACAGGGCGATGATAGGCGCGTCGGTGATGAAAGGGGCCAGCGCCACCAGGAGGCCATTAATGAAACCGCGTCGCAGCGATGAGGTGATGACCAGCGTCATTAGCGGCCCCGGTGTGATTCCCGCGCTCAGGCCCAGCGTCAGGCCGAGGATGAAGTAGTTCATAGTGTGTCCTGAATCGCGGATCAGCAGAAAATCGCGGATAGTCCGGCGTCTATGCCCTCAGGATTACTGGCTGTAGCCATGTCGTGTGGAAGTTGACCAGAATGCCCAAGGGTATGTCCAGGTAACGCATGCGGTCTTTGAGGTTCTCCAGACGAATGTCGGCGACATCTCCAATGGCTACTGGGAACACGAGCAACTCACTGGCAATCTGAAGGTGTCTGAACTTGACCCCGCCGACGTCATGGCCTCTGTAGTACACCCTCATGCTCTTGTGCGCAGCCACCTCATGCCCGCGCAGGCGCAGCTCGTGGTAGCAGGCATTACCGTAGATGCGGTGAACGAAGCCTGGGCCCAGGGTCTTGAATACCTCCAGCATTCCACCGACAACGTCATACACCAGATCCGGGTGTAGCAAGTCGTCACCGGCGACACATACCTTTGCTCCATCAGCCTGCGTACTTCTCTGAAATGCGCTGTCCGTGAGGACCCGGCGCTTGAACTCCGGTTTTGGTCCTCCAAAGTTGAACAGTAACCCCACCGTCTTGCCCACTGTTTTCAGGTACGACATCAACTGGACCAGGTGGATCTTCTGTATCCTCTCTGCAACTTTGTTCTCGACTACAACTTCTTTGGCCACGAAGATGTCTAGCCGTTGCTTGCCTACCAGACGATCCTTGTACCATATCTCGTACTCGTCCTGTTGCACGCACGGGATGCCCTTTTCCTTCTCTAGACCCAACATCATCGCTGCTTCGTAGATGTACTCCGGATAGGTCCGGCTGAGGCCGTTGTAGACGTCGTAGTAGACACCGATGATCTCCTTGGTCAACTCCGCGTGCAGCAGCTCTGTCATGCGTACCTCCACGGAAGCAGCGGCCAGTAGGCACAGAATCCGCGTCTTTCTGCCCATCCGCGTCTCTATCCGTCTCCTATCATCTCCCGCGAGATTTCATTATGCCACCGGATCAGAGACCCCAGTTCGGCGGTCAGAATGGCTCCTCCCATAGCGCCGCTCCGCGTACAGCAGTCTGGTCATGATGATCCTTGCTTCATCAGAGGGTAATGGCTGCTAGGCGCGAGATCCGCGTCTTTCTGCCCATCCGCGCCTCTATCCGCCTCCTATCATCTCCCGCGAAATCCTATTGTGTCGCCGGATCAGGGGTTCCAACTCCAGATCTACGATGTGACCATCCTTCACTCGCACGCGGCCGTTGATGACGCTCAAGTCCACTCGCTGTGGCGTGCAAAACACCAATGCTGCCAGTGGATCATGCATCGCACCAGTGTAATCCAGCCGCTCCAGGTCGAAGGCGATGAAGTCGGCGGCCATGCCTGGGGCCAGCGCACCGATATCATCACGACCCAGCACTGCCGCCCCGCCACGCGTGGCAATCTCCAGCGCCTCCTCGGCGTTCAGCGCGGCAGGATCGCCCTTGACCCGTTGCAGAAGCAGTGCCTGCCGCGCCTCTGCTAGCATATGCGAGCTGTCGTTGGAGGCCGAGCCATCCACCGCCAGCCCCACCTTGATGCCAGCATCCAGCATTTGCCGAATGGGCGCGATGCCCGAACCCAACCGCATGTTGGACGAGGGACAGTGCGCCACCCCAGTGCCTGTGCGGGCGAAGAGGGCAAGCTCACCGTCGTTCAGGTGCACGCAGTGCGCGTGCCAGACGTCGTCGCCGAGCCAGCCCAGCTCCTCGGCATAGGCCACGGGGCGGCGGCCGAACTTCCGCAGGCAGAACTCCTCCTCGTCCAAGGTCTCCGCCAGGTGTGTGTGCAATAACACACCGTAGGAGCGGGCCAGTGCCGTCGCCTCCCGCATCAAGTCGGGCGTCACGCTGAAGGGGGAGCAGGGGGCGACGACGATGCGCACCATGCCGCCCCGTTGCGGCTCGTGGAATTGCTCGATGGCCCGTTGCGTGTCTTTCAGGATGGCCTCCTCGTCCTCCACCACACTGTCGGGCGGAAGCCCGCCCTTGCTCTCGCCCAGCGACATGGCGCCGCGGCAGGGGTGGAAGCGGATGCCCAGCTCCTGTGCGGCTTGGATCTCGTCGTCGATCCTGGTCCCGTTGGGATAGATGTAGAGGTGATCGCTGGCCGTGGTGCAGCCGGAAAGCATCAGCTCCGCCAGCCCGACCTTGGCGGAGACGTAGACCGCCTCCGGCGTCAGCCGCGCCCAGATGGGGTAGAGCGTCTTCAGCCAGTCGAAGAGGCAGCTATCCTGTGCCACGCAGCGGGTGAGCGTCTGGTAAAGATGGTGGTGGGTGTTGACCAGTCCTGGCAGCAACACTTGGCCGCGGGCGTCAATGACCGTATCGGCCGTCTGTGGCAGGTCTGCTGTCGGCCCCACCTGCTCGATGAAGCTGTCGCGCACGAACAGCCCGCCGTTAGCGATGCGGTGGCGCTCGTCGTCCATGGTGATCAGCAGATCAGCGTGTTTCAGAAGCAGTGTGGACATGGTGTCTCCGTGATGCGTGAAACGTGTTGCGTGCTCTTGCTGTTCGTCGCTTGTTCCGTGCTCCTCTTGTTCCTCGGTCGCCAGACTTCGCTTATCTCAGCGTCTGGTGGCCCATCAGGGCATTCTGCAATGGATGCTTCAGCTTGCTGAAGGCCGCAGTGAGTTGCGGCATCCAGTGGTTTCCCGCCTAGTTCCAAGCCCTGCTGCCGATTGGATGATGCTCGTTAATATTTCGTATAGAAACCCGCATCTGCTATAGTTGTTCGTGTTGCTTCGTATAGTAAGCACTGCGTCTTTCTGCGCAGCGAGCATCTGAAGCAACTCTGGTAAGAGGCGAGCCAGATCGAGTTTCAGGCGGCCAGGCCCAGACCGCTGCGCCAGGCTTCGGCAATGGTGTCCAGGTGCGGGAAGTCAGTGGCCTGAGCAGCAGCGACAGCCGCTTCGACGTCGTAGGTCGGCCTCGGCCACTCCACCTGCCAACCATCAGGGGTGTCTTCCAGCAGCGCGTAGCAGGGCCGCTGGTCGCCATCGGCGGGCAGCCCCACGCTGCCCACGCCGACGATAGTCAACTCGCCAACCTGCCGCCGCGTCGGATGATGCGTATGTCCGCACAGCACCACCTCGATCCCGCCGGGCACGTCGGCGACCATGGCCACCAGCTCCTCCTGCGGCGTGTCGGGCAACATGCCCTCGCAGAAGTCTCGCGGCGATCCGTGCACACAGAGCAGTGGGCCGATGCGCTGCTGGAAAGGCAGGCTGAGCAGGTAGGTGTGCTGTTCCGGACCGAGCTGCTCCTTCAGCCAGAGATAGCAGTCGTAGACCATGGCTTGCCGTTTGTCGGCTGGACGCCGGCCGGCGGGCAACGGCTCCTTGTACCAGGCGTCGGTGTTGCCCTGCACCACGGGGCAGCCCAGGGCGCTCAGCCGTTCGATCACCTGGCCTGGAAATGGCCCCAGGGCGACCAGATCGCCGAGGCAGACGAGATGGTCAACATTAAGTCGCTCAATATTGGCCAGCACCGCCTCCAGCGCAGTCAGGTTGCCGTGAATGTCGGAAAAGGCAGCAATGCGCACGGGACATTCCTCCAATGCCTGGAACGTGAGATCCCAACGTGAGATCCTTATGTACTGAGCGAAGTGTGCTGAGCCTCACCTTCAGAGTGGAGATAGCGTTGCACGATGCGTTCCACCTCCTCTGTTGCATCCTGCAGCGTCCAATCTGAAGGAATTCGCTCTCGTTCGACTAGATCCATCATTTCCCAGAGCGAGATACCGGTCATTTCCGCTGCTTTCGCCTTACTGACCTTGCCTCGTCTGTACAATCTCAGTGCCAGTTCGCGTCGCTGTCGAGAGACTCCCTCCAGCAGTATCTGACGTGCCACATCCACTCGGTGAAGATGCTGTTGCTTGGCCAGCCAATCGAGTTCCTCGGCCACTTCACCCGGCACTCTGATATTGATCTGAGTAGTCGCGCTCATGCTTATCTCTCCCCGCGGTCTCCTTCTTTGCGTCCGGCTTCGATTTCTCGTGCGGCCATCCTCAGCACGTGCAGAAAGGCCGCATCGGTATGCATGGCCCTGCCAATGTCTGCCAGTAAACGGTCGCACTCCTTGTGCTCCAACTTGCGTTGGATCAATCCCTGCAGAGGGATGACTTGGATGACCGTGTAGTCAATCCCGCGTGCTTTCGCCGCGTTTCGAATGTGTCGATCCTCGACGATGAGTAGCACATCGCGCATCTCGGCACAGGCCAGCGCGTCACAATCAGTTGAACTGAGGGCAGTCGCTTGCCTGCCTAGCTGTTCCGCCAACGTTTCTTCGGCAGGCGTTGGCTCGAACTGCACCAACCATCCGTCAACAATCGCTGCTTCGATCCGGTTCGCATCTACGCATCCCTTAGCCTTGCCTCGGAGTACGGCCTCTGTGAAGACAGATGTCGGTAGCCCTACTAGCTTGTAGACCTTCTGCAGAAGCCAAAGAGCATCCAAGCGAGCCAACACAATGAGCGACGACGCATCAATGATGGTGTTCACGGTGTCCTCCGACATGCTGCTACAGATTGTAGCACGCTATTAGAAACATGTCAAATCAAGTGCGGCCAGGTTGCGGGGTATCATTCAGGACTATGGGGGACAGGCCTCAACAGGGCATGTCAAACACAGCCGGGTTGCCGTGGATGTCGGAAAAGACCGCGATGCGCATGAGATTCTCCTCACATTTCTGCCGTGGCATCCTCTACCTCAAGATCGCGCAGCAAGCGGGCGAACGCCTCCTGATACGCGTCGTGATCTTTCCAGTCGCAAAAGTCGCCGATGTGCCGTGTCCGCCGAATGTGGGCCGCGCCCATGCCTGCTCTGCTTCCATGACGCTCTCGTCCAGCCAGGTGGGGAATAGCGCTGTCCGTTCAGCTTCATCCGCTTCATCCGCTCTATCGGCTCTATCGGCTGACTGCCTCCCGCCCTCGCCGGAAGGCGCTCCGGTTCAACTCCACGTAGCGGGCGGGCACCCGCTTCTCGATCACCTCCAGCCAGATGGACTCCGGCACGTCCAGCAGGGTGGAGAGCGCACCCAGAAGCACCACGTTGGCTACGCGGACGTTGCCCAGTTCCTCGGCGATGGTAATGCCATCCACCCAGCGCACGTCGCCGGTCACCTGGGCCAGCACGGAGCGTATGTGCTCATCGTCGGGGTATTCTGCCCCGCCGGAAGTGACGGTGATGGGGATGATCTCATGGTCGTTAACCACCACGGTGCCGCCGGGCCGCAGGAACTCGATGTGGCGCAGTGCTTCCAGTTTCTCGAAGGCGACGAGGACATCCACCTCGCCCTTGGCGATGAGGGGGGAGTAGACCTTCTCCGCCCAGCGCACGTGGCTGGTGACGCTGCCGCCCCGCTGGGCCATGCCGTGTACCTCGGCCTTCTTGGCGTCGTAGCCGGCCTGCACGCCGACCTG
>CAZPMV010000017.1:0-22782 GCA_964587335.1 uncultured Anaerolineales bacterium | reverse complement strand
GGTCAATGTGACCAATCGTCCCCACGTTCAGGTGCGGCTTCGTGCGCTCAAACTTCTGCTTGGGCATTTCCTTCCTCCTTCTTCCTTCACTCACTAGCCTCTTCAAGGCAAAAACCGAGGAACTCGGAGACGCTCGCTAGCACAGCCCACGCAGCGCCCCGCGTTCCTCTTGGCCAAATCAGTCATGGATACCCTTGTCCAAGGGTTGTTATGAGCCAAGATCCCTCTGACACACGAACAAACATTATACGCGCAATTTGCTATTTGGCAAATCCAAGACCTCACTTTGTTCAGTCAGAAGCCCAGAATCCTCTCCATTACCTCTGAAGGCACGGTATCATAACACGCGAACTCCATGGTAAAAGTGCCTCGTCCTTGCGTTGCCGAGCGCAGGCTGGTTGCATAGCCGAACATCTCTGCCAGAGGCACCATAGCCCCCAAGACCTGCATTCCCGGCGAATGGTGATCCAGGCCCTCGATCTGCCCCCGTCGCGCACTCAGATCGCCGATCACCTCGCCTGTGAACGTCTCCGGCATGACCACCTCCACTCGCATCATCGGCTCCAGCAACACCGGCCCCGCATCCTGGACACCATTGCGCAAGGCCATGGCCCCGGCGATCTTGAAGGCAGCGGCAGACGATTCCTCCTCATCATATGAGCCACCCACCAGCATGGCCTTGATATCGGCCAGAGGATAGCCAGCTAGCACACCGCTCTCCATCGCCTCTTGCACGCCTTGTTCCACAGCGGGGACGAATTCCGCTGGCACTGCCCATTGGTCCGCCCTATTGGCGAAGACAAACCCCTGCCCCTTCTGCAAAGGCTCGATCTCCAGCCACACATGGCCGTATTGTCCCTTACCCGCTGTCTGGCGGATGAAGCTCCCCTCAGCTCGCACAGGACGGGAGATGGTCTCTTTGTATGTCACTTGCGGGCGGCCGACATTGCCCTTCACCCTGAACTCCCTTAGCATGCGCTCCACCAGAACCTCAAGGTGCAGTTCGCCCATGCCAGAGATAATGGTCTGGCCAGTCTGGTCATCCACCTTCACCTCAAACGTCGGGTCCTCCTCGGCCAGACGCTGCAAGGCGTCACTCATACGGTCCTGGTCGGCCTGCGTTCGGGGCTCGATAGCCACCGAAATCACAGGCTCCGGGAAGGTGATGGATTCCAGGACAATGGGCGCCTTGCGATCGCACAAAGTCTCGCCGGTGTAGGTGTGCTTCAAGCCCAAGACAGCAACGATGTCTCCGGCTTCGACCTCCTTGACATCCTCACGACGGTTCGCCCTCATGCGCAACACCCGACCGATTCGTTCCTTGCGGTTCTTGTTGATATTGCCAACCACCGCGCCCGCGCGCAAGGTTCCCGAATAAACACGCAGATAGGCCAGCCGTCCCACGTAGGGGTCGGTCACAATCTTAAAAACCAATGCAGCCAACGGCCCTTCGGGATCGGGCGGCCGAGTTTCTTCCTTGCCCGTGTAGGGATTAACGCCCACGATAGGCGGAATGTCCAACGGCGAAGGCAGATAGTCCACCACAGCGTCGAGCAGCGGCTGCACTCCCTTGTTACGCAAGGCAGAGCCACAGAGCACAGGCACCAAGCTTCCAGCGATCGTCGCCCGACGCAAGGCTGCCCGCAGATGATCCCCAGTGCACGGCTCCTCCTCGAGATAGCGGCAGAGAATCTCCTCATCAACCTCTGCTATCTGCTCCACTAGCCGCTCCCGCCGCCGCCGAACCTCTTCCGTCATTGATGAAGGTATCGGCACTTCCTCCTGCCGTGCGCCCAACTCCTCCGGAGGAAACACCCAGGCACTCTCCTCCAACACATCAACAACCCCCTCGAAATCAGCCTCTCTGCCCAAGGGAAGCTGGATCACAGCGGGTTCGGCGCTCAAGCGCTGGCTGATCATGTCCACAGTGCGGTCGAAGTTCGCCCCCACGCGATCCATCTTATTCACGAGGCAGAGGCGAGGAACACCAAAACGATCAGCCTGCCGCCACACTGTCTCTGATTGCGGCTCCACACCCGCCACAGCATCGAAGATCACCACGCCGCCGTCCAGCACGCGCAAGCTGCGTTGGACTTCGGCCGTGAAATCAATGTGGCCTGGCGTATCCACGATGTTGATCTGGCACTCCCTCCAGGCACAGGTGACGGCCGCCGCAGTGATGGTGATCCCTCGTTCCCGCTCCTGGTCCATCCAATCCGTAACCGTCGTGCCCTCGTCTACGTTGCCCAGACGGTGCGTCTTGCCCGAGTAGTAGAGGATACGCTCGGTCGTCGTGGTCTTGCCCGCATCAATGTGAGCAATTATCCCTATGTTTCGCGTGCGTTGCAGAGGATACTCTCGAGCCATTGCCGTCCACAATACCTGATACTGCGAGCATACACCATGCATGACCCGTACGCGGTCAGAACAAAGCATATCAGAGAAGAACCGCGAAGCCGACCGAAAAGGACAGAACCAGAGTGGTGGGAAACAGAACTCGAGTTACCACCGATAATGGGCGAAGGCACGGTTGGCCTCGGCCATCCTGTGCGTGTCTTCCTTCTTCTTGATCGTTGTTCCCACACCCTTAGCCGCGTCCATCAGCTCTGCCGCCAGCTTCTCGGCCATGGATCTGCCAGACCGGGAGCGCGCATGCTGAATGATCCAGCGCACGGCCAGGCTCGTGCGACGATCAGGAGAGACTTCTATCGGAACCTGATAGGTTGCGCCACCCACGCGCCGCGACTTGACCTCCAAGGCCGGAGCAGCGTTCGAAACCGCCTCCTCGAATACACCCAGAGGGGGTCTTTCCATTCGTCTCTCAATGATGTCGAACGTATCGTAAATGATGCGCTCTGCCACGCTCTTCTTGCCACGGAGCATCAGCTTATTGATAAAGCGGGAAACCATCTCGCTTTGGTACTTCGAATCGGGGACAACAACACGCTTCGGGGGACGATACCGTCGCGGCATACTAGCCTCCTAATCTGATATGTTGGCACACTGGTGAACCGACAAGCCGATAACAGGTGAGCGAGCAAGCCGTTCCCAAGCTGCCTGTCCACCAAACTGCCATCTACTACATCTTCTTGGGTCGCTTGGATCCGTACTTGGAACGGCCGCGCTTGCGGTCTTCCACCCCGGTGCTATCCAACGCGCCGCGAACCACGTGGTAGCGAACGCCCGGCAAGTCCTTGACGCGGCCACCGCGCACCAGCACCACCGAGTGTTCCTGCAAAGCATGGCCTTCCCCCGGGATGTAGGCGTTCACCTCGATGCCGTTGGTCAGGCGCACGCGAGCAACCTTGCGCAATGCCGAGTTGGGCTTCTTGGGGGTCATGGTACGCACCTGGATACACACCCCTCGTTTGAACGGATTCCCCTTGCGCGTGGCCTTCGCTCTGCCCTCAAGGGCGTTGTACGAGTAGCGCAATGCCGGCGCTTTTCGTTTCTTCCGGACGGGCTTGCGCGCCCCACGCACTAGTTGATTGATGGTTGGCAACTCTCTCCCCCCTGAGATGTACAATATGTCAGCTTGGTCACGGGGACCAAACCGCAGAACCGGATTTTAGCACACCAATCCATAACGGTCAAATCTGCGACCGCCCTTGGCAGAAGCGGTATTCAGGTCCCTATCTCCTCAGGTTCACCCGTTCCGGCCCTCTCGGCAGGAGAGTCACCATCGCCGGCATCTGTCACTATCCCGAAGCTGGCCTTGGCCATCTCCCTCTTCTTTCTCTCTACCTTCACCAGCGCCTCAGCAAGCGGAGCAATCAACCCCTCGCCCGTCGTCTCAGCTATCCCCGTCTCCGCAGCCTCGGCAGCAGCCTTGGCCTGTGCCGCCCGCGCCGCCTCTCGCTCCTGCCGCACCCGGAAGCCACTGCCCACAGGAACCAGCTTGCCGATGATCACGTTTTCTTTCAGGCCGCGCAGGTTGTCGCGAGCTCCGCGCACCGCCGCAGCGGTCAGCACACGAGTCGTCTCCTGGAAGGACGCCGCAGCCAGGAAGCTGCTCGTGTTCAAGGCCGCCTTTGTGAGGCCCAGGAGTTCTGCTTGACCTTCTGCGGGCTGGCCGTTCTCCCGAAGTACTTGCTCATTGGCCTCTAGGTAGCGGAAGCGATCAACGATTTCGCCAGGTAGGAATCCGGTGTCACCACCCGACTGGATGCGCACCCATCGCAACATCTGCCGGATGATGATCTCGATGTGCTTGTCGTGAATCGTGACCCCCTGCGAGCGATAAACGTTCTGAACTTCCTCCAAGAAGTAGCGCTGGCAAGCCTCCACACCCTGGATGCGCAGCACCTCCCTCGGGTTCTTTGGGCCGTCAGTCAACCGATCTCCGGCCCGAACCTTGTCCCCTCGCCCCACCCGGGAGCGAGCCGAAGCTGGGATCTCATACTCCTTCTCATCCCGTTCCTCGCGGCGGACGAAGGCCACGGTCTGCTCGCCTTCCTCCTCGAAGTAGACATTGCCATCGGTCTGAGCAACAACCGTTTTCTCCTCAGGCCCCTCAGCAATCACCGTCCCTTCCTGTACCCGATCCTTGTCCTCCATCACCCGAGTGAATCCCTCTGGAATCGGATACTGCTGGCTCACCACCCGGCTGGCAGAGACCTTGATGCAGCGTTGATCTCCCTCCCAGTAGACATCCACCGTTCCATCAATGTCAGAGATCACCGCCTCGCCCTTGGGACTGCGTGCTTCAAAGAGCTCTACCACTCGGGGTAGCCCCTGAGTGATGTCCTCGGTACCAACGACGCCACCGGTATGAAAGGTACGTAGGGTAAGCTGTGTGCCTGGCTCACCTATGGACTGAGCGGCAATGATACCCACCGCCTCGGCTACACTGACCAAGCCCCCACGCGCCAAGTCCTGTCCGTAGCAGCGAGCGCACACGCCAAAGGATGTTTCGCAGACCAGGGGAGACCGCATGTAGGCCCGAGTGACGCCAGCCCGATCTATCTGCATGCTGGTCACCTCGTCAACCATATCCCCTTTCTCCACCAGAATCTCCCCTGTATCCGGATGAGCAATGGGAGACACTGCCACACGCCCCGTGATGCGGTCGGCAAAGGATTCCCCGATGTCCACCAATCGTTCGATCCAGATGCCCGAAGAGGTACCGCAGTCCTGCGTCGTCACGATCACATCTTGGGCCACGTCCACCAAACGGCGGGTGAGGTAGCCTGCATCAGCCGTGCGCAGGGCCGTGTCGGCCAGGCCCTTGCGGGCGCCGTGGGTGCTGAGGAAGTACTCCATCGTCGTCAGCCCCTCACGGAAGTTAGAACGGATAGGCAGAGCGAGAATCCGCCCTGTGGCATCGGCCATAAGGCCGCGCATGCCCGCAAGCTGCCGAATAGGCTGGATGCCGCCCTTCGTCGCTCCTGAGGCAACCATAACCCCCAGACCCCGAGTCGGGTCCAGAAGCTTCCTCACCTCTTGAGTGATGTCATCACCAGCTCGTGTCCACAGCTCAATGACCCTATTGTATTGCTCCTCCTCGGTGATCAGACCCCGGCGAAACTGCCGCTCCGCCTGCTCTACCTGTTCCTCGGCTAGGGCCAGGATGTCCCGTTTCGCCCCAGGCACGTGAATATCACTAATGGCGATGCTCAAGCCGCTCATGGTAGCATATTCGAAGCCAATCCGTTTGATCTCATCCACCACCACCACCGTTCGCCCTTCGCCCACCCGCCGGTAGCATTCGGCTACGACATCGTTGACGCCCTTCTTGTCCATCGGCTCGTTGACGAAGTGCAATTCCGGCGGCAAGACCTCGTTGAAGATGATACGCCCGGCACTGGTCTCCAGCAGCCGCTCGCGTGGCCAGTGGCCAGAAGGAAGGTTGCGACTTGCCAGCAGCCCTTGCAGCTCTTTCAGTGCAGCGGGTCCAAAGCCAGAGACATCCAACAGACTCTCCGGCCCGGCGGCCAAACGGTCCAACACCTGTCCCAAGACCGTAATACCCGCGTTCTGCAACGCCTTGAGAACCCGGTCGCTCAGCCCCAACTCCCTCAAGGGCTCCTCATCAAAGATGCTCTCGAACCGCACCTTGATGAGGGCACGCAGATCGATAGCACCCACGTCGCAGGCCAGCCGAACTTCATCGAAGTTGCTGAGAACCTTCCCCTCGCCTTTGGCTCCCGGCATCACAGTGGTCATGTAGTAGCAGCCCAGGACCATGTCCTTGGAGGGACCAACGATAGGCTCGCCACTGGCTGGCTTCAGGATGTTATGCGAAGACAGCATCAACTCACGAGCCTCTTTCACTGCCAGCTCCGATAGCGGCACATGCACGGCCATCTGGTCTCCGTCGAAGTCGGCGTTGAAGGCGGCACAGACCAGAGGATGGAGGCGAATGGCATAGCCATCCGTCAACACTACCTCGAAGGCCTGGAAACCCAGACGGTGCAAGGTGGGAGCTCGGTTCAACAACACCGGGCGTTCCTTGACCACCTCCTCCAGCACTTCCCATACCTCAGGTCGGACACGATCGACCGCCCGTTTGGCGCTCTTGATGTTCTGGGCATAGTTGTGCACCACGAGGCCACGCATCACGAAAGGCTTGAACAACTCCAAAGCCATCGTCCTGGGCAGCCCGCACTGATGCAACAGCAGATCTGGCCCGACGACGATCACCGAACGGCCAGAGTAGTCCACCCTCTTGCCCAGGAGGTTGCGGCGGAAGCGTCCCTGCTTACCTTTCAATAGATCAGATAGGGACTTCAGCTTCCGCTTGCCCGAACGGGAAACGGCGCGGCCACGCCTGCTGTTGTCAATCAGCGAGTCTACTGCCTCCTGTAGCATACGCTTCTCATTCCGTATGATCACGTCAGGAGCGCCCAGCTCGATCAACCTCCGCAGCCGGTTGTTGCGATTGATGACCCGCCGATAGAGATCGTTTAGATCGGAGGTAGCGAAGCGTCCGCCGTCCAGTTGCACCATGGGCCGCAGGTCCGGTGGGATGACAGGCAAGACCGAAAGGATCATCCACTCGGGGCGGTTGCCGCTCTTGCGCAGCGCCTCCACAACTTGCCATCGCTTGATGGCCTTCTTCCGCCGCTGTTTGGAACCGGTGGTCGCTATCTCCTGCTGCAACTCCTGGGCCATCTTGTCCAGATTCAGGCGGCTCAGAATCTCCTGAATGGCCTCGGCTCCCATGCCCGCACGAAAGACGCTCCCCCACCGCTCCCGAAGTTCGCGATAACGAGCCTCGGCGAGCAGTTGCAGGGGCTCTATTCCCTTTAGTTCAGCGATAGCCTCGTCCGAGGTCTGACGCAGGGCTTCCTTCTGCTCCTCGGTTTGCTCCTGCAGTGTCTCGATCTCCTCCTCCGCTTGGCGGCGGCGAAGGTCTCGCCGATCAACGAATTGCTGTCGCACCTCCTCCTGCTGGCGGCGGATGGGAGCTTCGATCTCGCTCAGGCGAGCCTCCACTGCCTCCGTTAGACGATTGAGATGCTCACTGCCAATGGTATCGCCTGGCTTGGCCAGAGGTTCCTCTTGCCAGGGCACGGTGATGGCCTTGCGGATTTTCTTCCCCTGCCGCTCCTCCATCCGAGACTGCCGTTGGCGAGCCACAGACATGACCTCTCCCGTCTCCGAGGCCAATTGCTCCTCCACTTCGTTGAGACCCGCAGTCTCCTCCTCATCCAATTGCAGCAGATCCTCGTCGCGCTCGCTCTCGATGCTGCCGATCTTGGACATCAACTCCCCTTCCAGACGAGCGAGACGCAGAGTCAACTCTCGCTCCAAACGGTGAAGGGTACGGCTGCGAGCGTCCTCATCGACGCGAGTGACAATGTGCTGAGCGAAGTATAGCACCCGCTCCAACAGGCGCGGGGAGATGTTGAGGAGAAGGCCCACGCGGCTGGGCACCCCCTTCACGTACCAGATGTGACTGACGGGAGATGCCAGCTCAATGCGCCCCATGCGCTCGCGGCGCACACGGGACGGTGCAACCTCCACGCCGCATTTCTCGCAGGTCACTCCTTTGAATCGCACGCGCTTGTACTTGCCGCAGTAGCACTCCCAGTCCTTCGTGGGTCCGAAAATGCGCTCGCAGAACAGACCATCCCGCTCTGGGCGCAGGGTGCGGTAGTTAATGGTCTCCGGTTTCAGCACCTCACCATGGGACCAGGAGCGAATCTGCTCCGGTGAGGCTATCGAAATGCGGATAGTATCGAAATCACTGACTCGCACAGTCCACCCCTCTTCTCTACTAGCTGATGCCTCAATTGAACTCTGCCTATCCGATCAGAAACAGTAGCTGCAGGAAACTAGGATACACGCCCAGCCCCCTGCCCCAGACCGCCCATATGGAAGTCCTTGTTCATCGCGCCGGGAACACTGAGGCTGAAGCCTAGCGAAGGCACCCTCTCTTCCTCATCTGCCCGCCCAAAGCGGACGATCTCGCCTTCCACATCAATCACCTCGACCAAGAGGCCAAGGGATTGCAGTTCCTTGACCAGCACACGGAACCCCTCCGGCACACCAGGAGCTACGATGGGCTCCCCTTTGACGATAGCCTCGTAGGCTTTGACACGTCCCGTGACGTCGTCAGACTTGATCGTCAGCATCTCCTGCAAAGCGTGAGCTGCTCCGTAGGCTTCCAGTGCCCAGACCTCCATCTCACCGAAGCGCTGGCCGCCGAACTGAGCCTTGCCTCCCAGGGGCTGCTGGGTCACCAGCGAATAGGGCCCTGTGGCACGAGCATGTACCTTGTCTTCGACCAAGTGATGGAGCTTCATCATGTTGATCATGCCCACCGTCACCGGGTTATCATAGCGCCTGCCAGTCTTGCCGTCGTACACAAAAGTCTTGCCCCAAGTCGGCAAGGGGAAGTTTTCCTCCTGCGTTACCCGCAGGGCCTCCTCCATCATCTCCTCGTCGGAGAGCGCCGAGATGCGCTCCATTTCCGCGGCGAGGGCCGCTCGCTGAGCTTCGTCCTCCGGCACTTCGGACAGAACCTCTGTCGGGCCATTCTCCGACTCCACCTCTTGCAGTTCGTACTGGGCTTCACGCATCCTCTCGCGGACGATCTGCTTCAGCCATTCCCGCAGACAGACCTTGCGCACCTCCTCGTCAGCGCGATACCGATCTTCGAGTGAACGGACATCATCCTCGAAGACCAGCAGAGCATCCGGATCGTGGCCTTGAGGCCACTCCCTGAGCCACTCGCGCAGCATCGCCCGCCGGGCATACGTGCGATCCTCCTTGACGCGATCGCTATCGTACCCCCGCTCTCCCAGCCACTCACTCAGATACAGCAGGCAAAGGTGCTCGTCTTCCTTCAACAGTTCCTCAGGGATGTCCCGCTCCTTCGCCCAATTCCAGGACCTTGCACAGGCCTTCTCCCATGCCCTGTCAATCAGCCAGGATCGGGCCAACTCGGCTGCTATCTCATCCTCCGTCGCTCCATCGAATACGGGGGATTCAGCGCAGAAACCGAGGCGATCAACCGCCAAGCCCAGGTGGGTCTCCAGAATCTGGCCGATATTCATGCGGCCCGGCACGCCAAGGGGGTTCAGGATGATGTCTATCGGAGTGCCGTCCGACAGGAAGGGCATGTCTACCATCGGCACGACACTGGAGATGACGCCCTTATTGCCATGCCGACCGGCCATCTTGTCCCCTTCCTTGACCTTGCGCTTCTGAGCCACCATCGCCCTGGCCATCTTCTCCACGCCAGCGGACAGGTCGCGATGTTCGTCACGGCTGAAAACCTTGACATCGATAACCTTGCCCTTCTCGCCGTGCGGCAAGCGCAAGGATGAGTCCTTCACCTCCCGCGCCTTTTCGCCGAAGATCGCTCGAAGCAGTCTCTCCTCCGGACTCAACTCCGTTTCGCCCTTCGGGGTGATCTTGCCCACCAGGATATCGCCAGGCCCCACGCGAGCACCTATGCGAATGATCCCTTCCTCATCCAGATTCCGAAGGGCTTCCTCACCCACGTTGGGGATGTCACGCGTGATCTCCTCAACGCCAAGCTTCGTGTCACGAGCCTCTGTCTCATGCTTCTCAATGTGAATGGATGTGAACTTGTCCTCCTGCACTAGCCGTTCGCTGATAACGATGGCATCCTCGTAGTTGCCACCCTCCCACGACATAAAGGCCGCCAGGATGTTCTGGCCTAAGGCAAGCTCGCCGCCCACAGTGCTGCTAGAGTCAACCAGCACCATGCCTTCCTCCACCCGATCACCTTTCTCGACTCTCGGTCGCTGGTCAACACAGGTGGACTGATTGCTGCGCTCGTACTTCCGCAAGAAGTACGTCTGCCTGCTGCCATCGTCGTGCATTATCGTGATCGCCTCCCCGGTCACGCTGACCACCTCTCCGGCGGCCTCAGCACGAATGACATGACCAGACTCGATGGCCGCCGGCCATTCCATGCCTGTGCCAACAAGCGGCACCTCAGGCTGAATGAGGGGGACGGCCTGGCGTTGCATGTTAGATCCCATGAGCGCACGATTAGCATCGTCGTGCTCCAGAAACGGAATCAACGCTGCCGAGATGCCCACGATCTGCTGGGGCGAGACATCCATGTAGTCCACGCCATCAGGGCTCTCGGCGAAGAACCTCTGACTCCGCCGAACAGACACACGCTGGCTGACGAAGCGACCGTCCTCATCCAATACAGCACTCGCCTGCGCGATCGTGTAGCGATCCTCGTCACTGGCCGCGAGGTAGTCGATCCTATCCGTGGCCCTGGGCGCAATTCTCACCTCAGGTATCCGTTCGCCCAGTTGAGCGATACGTTCGGCAAGCTGATGATCCACCAATGTGCCCGCTTCGGCGATGACCTCGCCAGAATCGGGAGACGTCACCGATTGCCTGAGCACCTCACCGACCAACTCTTCTCCCTTGTTGGGTACGCTGCGGATTACGCGCCGATAGGGAGTCTCGACAAAGCCATACGCGTTGACACGAGCATACGTTGCCAGGCGTCCAATGAGGCCGATGTTGGGCCCCTCAGGCGTTTCAATGGGACAGATGCGACCATAATGGGAGTGATGCACGTCGCGTACGTCGAAGCCAGCCCGTTCACGTCGCAAGCCCCCGGGGCCCAAGGCCGAGAGCGTGCGCTTGTGGGTCAGTTCCGTCAGAGGATTGGTCTGATCCATGAACTGGCTGAGCTGGCTGGCCCCGAAGAACTCACGCAGGGCTCCGGTAATCGGCCTGGTATTGATCAGGCTGGCCGGTGTGAGCTGTTCAGGGTCTCGGGTGGACATCCGCTCCCGCACCATGCGCTCCATGCGCAGGAGACCAATTCGAAAGCGATGCTGCACCAACTCGCCCACTGTCTTCACCCGCCGGTTGCCCAAGTGATCAATGTCGTCAGCGCTATCAACCCCGTTGTTGATGAGGATCATCTGCTCGACGAGCTTGACCAGATCCTCATTGGTCAGGCTGAGGGTGTCCAAGGGAACGCTCAGACCAAGACGCCTGTTCAGCTTGTAGCGCCCCACCCTGCCCAAGTCATAACGCCTGGCGGTGAAGAACAGACTCTTCAAGAACTTCGTGGCATTATCCAGTGTGGCGGGATCGCCAGGCCGCTGCTTCTTGTAGAAGTCCAACAGCGCCGCTTCTGCACCCGCAGCGGAATCCGCGCGGCTGGGCGTAGAGGTGGGATCTTTCGCTAACGTCGAGGCAATGTAGCTATGCTCGGGCATGTTGTCCACGTGGGCAAAAAGCTCCAGCAGTTCCTCGTCACTGCCATAGCCCAAAGCGCGTAGAAGCGTGGTGACTGGCAGCTTGCGTTTGCGGTTCACCTTGACAGAGACGATGTCACGCTTCGATGTATCAAACTCCAGCCAGGCCCCGCGGTCGGGGATCAACTTGGCCATGCACAACCTACGCCCGGTCCTGCGATCCTCATCGACAGTGAAATAGGCCCCCGGCGAACGTATGAGCTGGCTCACCACCACCCGTTCTGCCCCGTTGATGATGAAGGTGCCCTGGGGAGTCATGAAGGGAAAATCGCCCATGAAAACGTCCTGCTCGATGACCTCTCCCGTGTCCTTGTTAATGAGGCGTGTGTTGACATGCAGCGGGACAGCATATGTGATGTCGCGATCGTGGCACTCGTCCATGCTGTACTGAGGAGCACCAAAGGACAACTCACCAAAGTGAAGCTCCATGTTCTTGTTGAAGCTCACTATGGGCGATATCTCATCAAGCAGCGTCCGCAATCCTTCTTCCCGGAACCAGCCATAGGAGTGGTGCTGAACCTCAATGAGCGCAGGAAGCGGCATGAGGTCAGCAATACGGGCATAGGACTTGCGTGCCAGGCGGAGATTGCCCTGATTCATCAAACACATACCCCCTCTATTCATCCAGTTGCTTGAGTAGTCAAGACAGGCTCGCTCTCAAGCACGTGACGCAGTTGTCCCGTTTTCGGGAGCAGACCATGTTGTTGAGCAGGTGATACCGATGTGGCAGGCCAATGGGACTCAGCACCTCGGGGAACCCACAGCAGACGTACGTGTCCGCCACCCTGGCCTGGGTCTGGCTTCTCGGTGGCGATGGAGACGGCGGCTGATTGAAAGCAACGCTCACTGTCCTCAAAGCGTGCAATTATGGAAACCCGCTACAGTAAACCGCAACTCAATATTGTAGCACTGTTCTCGCATTCCGTCAAATTCGCCATAGCCCCTCGTGCGGGAGCATCGCTTGCACAACGCCAACTCGACCAAATCCCCATCAGTCACCCTATTCCCCGATCCCGGCCAACACCCGTCGGAGATACTGACCCGTGTACGATCTCCGCATCCCCGCTACGTGTTCAGGCGTGCCCTCGGCAATCACCTGACCACCCCCATCTCCCCCCTCTGGACCCAGATCAATGATCCAATCAGCATACTTGATCACGTCCAGATTGTGCTCAATGACGATCACCGTGTTCCCCTGATCAACCAGACGCGACAGTACCGCCAGCAATTTCTCAATGTCAGCGAAGTGCAGACCGGTCGTAGGCTCGTCTAGAAGGTACAGCGTGCGGCCGGTAGCGCGACGGCTCAGCTCTCGGCTCAACTTCACCCGCTGTGCCTCGCCACCGCTCAGCGTGGTCGCCGGCTGCCCCAGCCTGATGTACCCCAACCCAACGTCATGGAGCGTCTGCAGCTTGCTGCGGATGCGCGGTATGTTCTGGAAGAAACGCAGCGCTTCCTCAACGGTCATGTTGAGCACATCGGCGATGCTCTTGCCCTTGTAGCCAATCTGCAGGGTCTCGCGATTGAAGCGCCAGCCAAGGCACACTTCGCATGGCACCCAGACATCGGGAAGAAACTGCATCTCAATACGAATGGTCCCATCACCATGGCACGCCTCGCAACGTCCACCCTTGACGTTGAAACTGAAGCGGCCGGGCTTGTAGCCCCGCATCTTGCTCTCAGGCAGAGAGGCAAACAGCTCTCGGATGTAAGTGAAGACGTTGGTGTAGGTTGCTGGATTGGAACGCGGTGTCCGCCCGATAGGAAACTGATCAATGTTGACCACTTTGTCCAGGTTCTCCAGGCCCAGGATGGTGTCATGGCGCCCCGGCCTGTCCCTGGTAGCACGGTACATGCGCTGCGCCAGCGCTTTGTACAGTACCTCGATCACCAGACTCGATTTTCCGCTGCCACTGACGCCGGTCACGCAGATGAATTCGCCCAGCGGGAAGCGCACATCGATGTGCTTCAGGTTGTTCTCCGCTGCCTGCTTGACGATGAGGTACTGCCCGTTCCCTGGACGGCGCGCCGCCGGCACGTCTATGCAGCGCTCGCCGCGCAGGAAAGCACCTGTGACGGACTCCCGGCAACCTTTTATCTCCTCCAACGACCCAGCACAGACCACCTCACCGCCGTGCTCGCCAGCACCCGGCCCCAGATCAATGATCCAGTCAGCGGCATGCATCGTCCCCTCATCATGCTCGACCACAAGCACCGTATTGCCCAGGTCACGCATCCCCTGCAGAGTGCAGATCAGGCGCGCATTGTCCCGCCGATGCAGGCCAATGCTTGGCTCATCAAGAATGTACAGCACTCCCATCAGTTGCGAGCCAATCTGCGTCGCCAAGCGGATACGCTGTGCCTCACCACCCGACAGGCTCGCCGCGCGCCGATCCAGAGTCAGATAGTCCAGACCTACATTGACCATGAAGGATAGACGATCGCGCAGTTCCTTCAAGACCTGGCGGGCAATTGTGTATTGGCGATCTGTCAAGGGAGAATTGGCGGGCCTGGTGAGGCTGGGAGCAGTGAAAGCCGCGCTCGCCTGCCCCAGCCTTCCAGTCGGCTCAAGTCCCTGCAGTCCCTCAATCCAGCGCAGTGCCTCGGTGACACTCATTTGAGTCACTTCGTAGATGTTCTTTTCGACTATGGTGACCGCGAGCGCTTCGGGGCGCAGCCTCCTGCCTTCACACACGGGGCAGAGACGCACAGACATGAAGCGTTCTAGCTCGCCCCGAACGTAGTTGGACGACGTCTCCCGATAGCGCCGTCGCAGATTGGGAATGACCCCCTCGAACGCGGTCTGATAGACATGCTCGCGACCCTCAGAAGTGTGGTAGTGGACAGTGATCTTGTCGCCACGGCGGCCACCATAGAGAACGATCTCCTTCTGACGAGAGCTCAGCTCGATCCAGGGGGCATCGTAGGGAACGCCATAGTGCCGACAGGCAGCACGCAGGATCTGGCTGTAGTAGCTCTGCTCATCGTGCTGACGTATGCCCCAACCAGGCGCCCGCAGCGCTCCCTGAGCTAGACTTAGCTCCGGCTCAGGGAAGAACGTCTCAGAATCGAATTCCATCTGCGTGCCCAGCCCGGTGCAGGTGGGACATGCCCCATGAGGGCTGTTGAAACTGAAGGTGCGGGGCTCGATCTCGGGCAACGAAATCCCACACTGCACACAGGCGAAATGCTCGGAGAAGAGGCGGTCGCGTTGCTGCTCCGGATCGGTCACGTCGCTGACCAATACCATGCCTGCCCCGAGCTTCAGCGCTGTCTCCACGGAGTCGGTCAGGCGACTGATGTTGGCGCCATCACTGCCATCGCGTCGCATGACCAGCCGGTCTACCACCACCTCGATGGTGTGGATCCTGTAGCGGTCGAGCTCGACCTCCTCGTCCACATCTCGCACCTGGCCATCTACCCGCACGCGCACGTAGCCCGCCTTGCACACATCCTCGAATACCGCCTTGTGCTCACCTTTGCGGTCTTTGATCAGCGGAGCCAGGATTTGGATGCGGCTGCCTTCGGGCATGTCCACGATGGCATCCACAATCTGTTGGGCCGTCTGTTGACTGATGGGCTGGCCGCATTGGGGGCAATGCGGCTGTCCCACGCGGGCGTACAGCAGCCTCAAGTAATCGTAGATCTCCGTCACGGTGCCCACAGTGGAGCGGGGATTGCGACTGGCTCCCTTTTGGTCAATCGAAATGGCCGGACTCAGCCCTTCGATCTGGTCAACATCCGGCTTCTCCATGCGACCCAAGAACTGGCGAGCGTAGGCGGAGAGCGATTCCACATAGCGACGCCGCCCCTCGGCGTAGATCGTGTCGAAGGCCAGGCTCGACTTGCCCGAACCGGACACCCCGGTGATGACCACCAGCTTGTCGCGGGGGATCTCCACGTCGATGTTCTTCAGATTGTGTTCCCGTGCTCCCCGGATGATCAACTTGTCCTGCGCCATACTCGCCCACTGCCAATAAGATATGCAAACCAGAAGTGCCTATTGATCGCGCCTCAAGGGTTGATCGCTTGTTGATGCGACAATCCCACATTCTAACACGATACACTGTGCCGCGCAAACCACACCCATCACTCCCGCGAGGGATCGTCCCTGGAGACAGGCTTGGGTACAACTGAGATCTAGCGTGGCTAGCAGTGCGGGGCCGTGCGCTCCGGCGGCGGAGCGTCAGGAGGGAGCAGGTCAAACAGTCCTTCAAAAAAGGGGCGCAGGTACGGGGGTAGGAGGCGGATATCGGCCATGCAGCCGGAGGCCAGTCCAGCGAACGTTTCCCAGTCGTTGTGGTCGCGCACAAAGCCAGGGAAGCCCTCATCTGGCAGGCCGTGGACATAGCCACGAGCCAGCCTGGCAATGCGGGCGAAGCTGGGATCGGTTTCCTCGGCAGCCTGCACCACGGCAGCGAGAAGCGCACCCTCCCGACCTGCGCGGCGAGCATCCCACCAGGCATGGGCCAGTTCGTGGATGGCTGCCTCGTACTGACCAGTGTTGAGCAGTACGCGGTTCTCACCAGGGAAGAAGAGGCCGCCACCTTGCGTGCTCGCCGGGTCCGTTATCTCCACCTGCACGTGCTCTCCCAGCCAGCGCTGCGCCTGGATGCCGAAAGGGAAAACATCGAACAACTCTTCGAGAAAGCCATCGGCAGAAGGCTCAGCGACAGCACCGCGCCGTGTCAGCCATAAGTCCCATAAGTCAATGAAGAACACCCGTGTACAGTGCAGCAGCTTGCACATCTGGTTGCCTCTATTCCTCCATGAGTCGAACACAGGTTACCACAGAAGAGCAGCGGGCGCAACTGGATGTCGGCACACATCGTTGCCCAGGAGACCTTCAGGAGTAGCAAGGCTTCGATGAGTACACACGCGGGCACGATGGAGTTGCCCCTATGTTCAGATTGTGGTAATATGACAACATCGCCATACCGGCAACCTGCACCGCCACGCTGAGCGGGCCGGCCATCTTCGCCGACGGCAACCAGTACTCACCGTCAATATCGGCGCTGCCAACGGCAGCTACACCCTCCCCCTGAGGCCGGCAGAGGGAGACACACCCGGCACCGCCTTCACCCTGGAGGTCACTCTGGCCGATCTGCGGCTGGGGCGTGTGGGCACTATCGCCCAGGAGCTACACCTGCCGCTGGTGCTGAAGAACCGCTGAGGGACAGCGCGCCAACTTCGGCTACGGCGGGAGTGTTACTGTCGTTTCTCACAGGTGGCAGTGTGCCACCCCAATCAGGTACAATGTGGATGCTTGATGAGGAACAAGACAGCTATGTCTACTGCTAACACCCAAACCAAGACAGATCACGATTTCTATCTATCTCGAATCAGAGTCATATTGGACCAGGTTCTCAGTGATTGCGAGAGATATCTGTTCGGCTCACGCGCGACGGACAGGTATAGAGATGTTTCCGATTTTGATATCGGAGTGCTTGCGTCCAAAAACATAGACGGGGAACTCAGCACCGCCAGAGAACTGCTGGAGTCTACCAACATCCCGCTCACCGTGGATCTGGTAGATCTCAGTGCAACGTCAGAGGGATTCGCTCGCCGGGTTCAAGAAGAGGGAATCCCGCTATGAGAAGACTGAACGATACGCTGGCTTCGTGCCAACGTGCTGTTTCTACGCCGGACGAAATCTTGCGAATGCCAGTCAACGTCATTGTTCGTGACACCTCTATCGTACCAATGTACCAACCTACCATACCCGAAGCAGGTGGCGGTGTGCCACCCCAATCAGGGACAACATAGATCCCTGGAAAGGAGACAAGTACAAAGATGTACATGAAGCTGTTCATCCCCGGACCCACGCACGTCCGGGACGAGATCCTGGAAGCGATGGCCACCCCCATGATCGGCCATCGTTCCAAAGAGTACGTGGCCTTGCAGGCCGAGGTGATTGCCAAGGTTCAGAAACTCCTCTACACGAAGAAGCGCATCTTTCTCTCCACTTCTTCTTCCACCGGCTTGATGGAAGGCGCCGTGCGCAACTGCGTGGCCAAGAAGTGCCTCAACACCGTCTGCGGCGCTTTCTCCAAGCGCTGGCACCAGATCACGCTGGCCAACGGCAAACCGGCCGACAAGCTGGAAGTGCCTATGGGCCAGGCGATCACGGCGGAGATGGTGGACGAAGCGCTGGCCAGCGGCGAGTACGACGCCATCACCGTGGTGCACAACGAGACATCCACCGGCATCCTGAATCCGCTCTACGAGATCGCCGAGGTCGTGAAGAAGTACCCCGACGTCTGCTTGCTGGTGGACGCGGTGAGTTCCATGGCCGGGGTCAAGATCGAGGTGGACAAGCTGTCCATTGACGTCTGTCTGGCTGGCGTGCAGAAGTGCTTCGCGGTACCGCCTGGTCTGGCGGTGGCCTCGGTCAGCCAGAAGGCGCTGGATCGCGCCGCCCAGGTGGAGAACCGCGGCTATTACTTCGACTTCCTGGTCTTGCAGAAGTATCTCGACGAACGGGGCCAGACACCGGCCACGCCGGCCATCTCGCAGATCTTCGCCCTGAACAAGCAGATGGATGACATCCTGGCGGAAGGGCTGGAGAACCACTGGCAGCGCCATAAGGCGATGGCGGCCTTCGTGCAGGGCTGGGCACGCCAGCATTTCGGCCTCTACTCGGACGAACAGTACCTGTCGCCGACCGTGACCAACGTCCACAACACGCGCGGCATCAGCGTGGCCGACCTGAACGCGGAGCTAGGCAAACGCGGAGCGATGATCTCCAACGGCTACGGCTCTCTGAAGGAGACCTGCTTCCGCATCGCCCACATGGGCGATCTGACCCTGGCCGACCTCGAGTGGCTCACCGGGCAGATCGAGGACATTTTGGGGTTGTAGACTGGGAGATTGGTAGACTGGCAGCCGGTAGACTGGTCAATGGACAATGCAGAACTCGCTGTGGTTGTCGGTTTTTCTGTATTGCGTTAGCAGAGCCCAATCTACCAATGTACCAATCTACCAAGTACGTCACAGAGGGGAGATACAATGATGAAAGTATTGATTTGCGACTCTACTGCCCCCGAGGCCATCGAAAAGATGCGGGCCGCGGGGATCGAAGTGCACGTGCAGGATGACATCACCGCCGACGAGCTTATGGAAGTGCTGCCCGCCTACGACGGAATGGTGGTGCGCAGCCGCACGAAGGTGCGAGCGCCGGTCATTGACAAGGCCAAGAACCTCAAGGTCATCGTGCGTGGTGGCGTGGGCCTGGACAACATTGACGTGGACTACGCCCGCTCCAAGGGGATCGCCGTGATGAACACGCCATCGGCCAGCTCCGCCTCGGTGGCGGAACTGACCATCGGCTATCTCCTCGCCCTGGCGCGGCGCATCCCGGACGCCACTGCCTCCATGAGGGCCGGCCAGTGGGAGAAGAAACCGCTCAGCAAGGGATCGGAGATCGCCGGCAAGACCCTGGGACTGGTGGGGTGCGGCCGCATCGGGCAGGAGGTAGCCAAGCGAGCCTCCGCAATGGGCATGAACGTGGTTTTCTACCGCCGCACGCCCACCGAACTGCCCCATGCCAGGCAGGTCCCTCTGGACGAACTGGTGTGCGCCGCCGACTTCATCTCGCTGCACGTGCCGCACACCCCGGAGACGCGCCACATCATCGGTGCAGCAGAGTTCGACAGAATGAAAGCTGGCGTATACATCATCAACTGTGGACGCGGCGGCACGCTGGACGAGGAAGCGCTGTACGAGGCCGTTGTCTCTGGCAAGGTGGCTGGGGCGGCACTCGATGTCTTCGCCGACGAGAAAGCGGATCGAGGCAAGAAGCTGTTCGCCCTGCCGCAGGTCATCGGCTCACCGCATATCGGAGCGGGGACCAAAGAAGCCAAAGCGCGTGTCGGCGAGGAAGTGGCGGACAGAATGATTGGCTTCTACCGGGAGCATTTCTAGGGTTCGGTGATTGGGTATTGTGGGTACTGGGTATTGGGTACTGGGTATTGGCGATCAAGGTGAACTGGCCCCTGATCACTGATCACTTCGATGAGGAGAGGAGCCACTATGGCCAGAATTAAGCCGTTTCGCGGCGTGCGCTACAATTCCGAACAGTTCGACGACATGAGCGTGGTCGTCAGCCAACCCTACGACCGGGTGCGCTACGGACTGCAGGACAAGTACTACGCCCTGAGCGACTACAACATCGTGCGCATCATCAGGAACAAGGAACAGCCAGGCGACGAAAAGGCCAACAGCGTCTATACGCGTGCCCGTGATACTTACGACCGTTGGCTGAGAGACGGTGTGCTGACTCGCGAGGAACAGCCTGCTCTCTACGTCTTCCATCAGACGTTCGCCACGCCAGGAGGCGACACTTCGACAAGCTCAGTCGGGGCGACGCGTACCCGCAAGGCCTTCATATGTGCGCTGGAACTGACCGCCTTCGACGAGGGTGTGGTGCTGCCCCACGAACGCACGCACGCTGGCCCCAAGGTGGACCGTCTCAACCTTCTGCGGGCCACGGAGGTCAACTTTGGGTTGATCTTCATGGTCTATCCGGATCCGGGCAACAAGGTGAACGCTCTGCTGGACGCAGCCGTCGCCGGTCGCCAGCCGGACGTGGACGTGGTAGAACTGTTCGAGAAGGAAGTGCGCCAGCAGATGTGGGCAGTGACCGATCCCAAGGTGATCGCTGCCGTGCAGGCGGAGATGGCCCCCAAACGCAATCTGATCGTCGCCGATGGTCACCACCGTTACGAAACGGCCATCAACTACCGCAACGAGATGCGAGCCCTGCATCCGGATGCCCCGGCCGATGCCGCCTTCAACTACCGCATGGTCACGCTAGTGAGCATGGACGACCCGGGGCTGACCATTCTGCCTACGCATCGAGAGATCTACGGCTACGAGGAAATAAGACCCGAGGAGATACTGCAGCAAGCCGCGCAATACTTCAGCGTCACGCCCATGGCCGGCAAGGATGCCTGCTTGACGGCCATGGCTGAGCACCAAGCCGAGCACGCCATCGGGTTCTACGCTGGTGGGCCGTACTACATGCTGGTGCTGAAGGACAAAGCGCTGCTGGATCAGCTCATTCCCGAAGACCGGACACTGGTATGGAAATCGCTGGACGTGAGCATCCTGCACCGCATCCTGCTGGAGCAGGTGGTGGGCATTCCGCGGGAAATGATGGAGGCCAAGGACAAAGTGCGCTATCATCGCGACCCGCAGCTTCCCATTGACGCTGTGGACGCGGGAGAGGCGAACTTCGTCTTCTTCCTCAATCCAACGCTGATGATGCAGGTCAAGACCTGCACCGAGATGGGGGAGAAGATGCCAGCGAAGTCCACCGACTTCTACCCCAAGGCCATCTCCGGGTTGGTGATGTGCCCGGTAGGCGCCGGCGAGCGGTTAGGGTAGGAACCCCAGATTTCACGGATTGCACAGACGGAAAGAGCCCTGTCCAAGGTGACTTGAACAGGGCTCTTTTGCTTCTGCTCCAACGTGTAGGCTCGTCAAGCCACACCGTCAACGAGACTCAATAGATCCAGATTCGCTCCTGCCGGACTGCCAAGTGCAGCAGAAAGGCAGTGGACTTGGCAGTCCACCGGGAGCCTTCTGGATATACAAAGGCTGGCGCTATTCGCTGCCATCCAATCGTGCGCGCAAGAAAGCGAGCAGGTTCTCGAACACCTCCGCCTGCCATACAGCATCGTCGAGAGCATGGTGGGTATGGGGCCGATCGGGCAGGAATCGTTTGTCAATCCTCCGTTTTGACGTACCGCCCCAGTCGCTTCCGACAAGACCCATGTAGAAGGCCTTGATGTCCAAGCCACTGACACCGAAGGGGTCGCGGCCCAGGAAGCGCAGGAAGTAGCAGTGCGTGAACATCCAGTCGAATGGGGCATTGAAGGCCACGAAGACCGGCATGCTCCCTGGCGGAGTAACCTCTCCAATCCACCGTTCGAAGTCGGCCATGGCCACAGCAGGGTCGGCACCGTGTTCCCAGAGATAGGACAGCGGCAGACCGGCGATCTGCAGCGCCTGCTCATCGTAATTGCCATTGACCGGCTTAAGCTCAACGTAGAAGTTGCTTTCTGCATGGCCCACCACGCAGGCGCCTATCGAAAGCATACTGTACTCGCCGGGGATGGGACCCGCAGCTTCAATATCTACGGAGATGTAGGTTTCCTCTTTCATTCCATTCAGTCCCTCGGCGACAGGAGAAATCAGGCGCTTCTCACTCGGCGCTGTAGCATGGAGAGAGGCTCGTAGTGCGCCAAGGAGCGCAGCGGAGTGGTGCGAAACCGCACTCCGCTGCGCTTCGTGCGCGACTACGAACCCAATGTGACATCGTGAAAGCAGTCAGACTTCCGACGCCTATCAAGGCCTTCGAAGAGCGTATCCGCGGCCTTGAGGCTGGAGCGGGCTTTGTCCATCCACCGCTGGACTTCGTCATCTACGCGCTTGGCCACAAGATCTTTCCTTTCACCCCTCCATCCTCGCTGAGCCCATTGTACCACGCCACCTGAGCTTCTGGCAACCGAGCACAGAGAGTAGCAAGGCAATAACGACCAAGCCAAACCCCAGCGGCATAAGCCACAACCCCCAGCCCAGGGTCACGGTCCGGCCGTAGACGGCGTCAACCGCTGGACGCACTCGCAGGAACTGCCACACAGGGACCACCGCCGCGGCCAGGGCCAGCAGCAGTGTGGTTGCTTCCAGCAGCGCGGGCGGCAAGCGCAACAGCAGCGGGTGAAGCACGACGACCACCAGGCAGAAAGCGATGGCCGCCGCCTGCAACCGGAACTCCGGCGTCAGCAGAAGCTGGGGCGTCCAGGCCGGCGGGAGCATGGAAAGGGCGACGGGGACGGCCAGCACAGCCAGCAGCCAGCGCAGCGGCCAGGGATACCGCCACCTGCGGTTGGCGGCAGCGAACACCAGTCCCAACGCCCCGGCCACGAGCGGCAAGTAGAACAACTCCCGCATCACCTGCAGCTCACCGGAGCGCACCTCTGACAGGAACTTGACGAACTCGGCCATATCCTGGCCTGTGAGCACCAACGCAGGGGCCTTGTGTGTCACCCACGGGCCGAAGTAGCCG
>CAZPMV010000016.1:21001-23752 GCA_964587335.1 uncultured Anaerolineales bacterium | reverse complement strand
CGCTTGACAAGGGTGAAAAGGTGTGTTACAATTACGTTAATTGCAGTAGCGATAAGAAGGTCACGCATCCCCTCACACATAATGACCAAAGCGCTCCCACTATCTTCAACTTCCCGAGGTTCTGGGACGAGTTCCTGCTGACTCTGACGCTGATTAGCACGCCTGCAAGAGAGACCGCTGCCATGGAACTCTGCAATCTGAAGGTAGTGGATGAGCGCTCCGCTGATTGTGGAAAATGGCCCCATCAGTAGAAGTCTACATCAGGAGCAAACAGTGAATAGAGAGATCGTCGATGCCAGCACTATCTTTGGCTTTTGGCCCAAGCGCAAGGCGGACACCGCCTTGGACACGCTGCTGCGGCTGATGGAAGAGAACGACATCAGCCGCGCCTGCACCATCTCGGCGCGGGGCATATTCTACGACTTTTTGGAGGGGAACCGCGAAACCTGGGCTGCCGCAGTGGCGCATCCCCAGCTCATCCCCGTGGGCACGGTGAACCCCTGCCGCTGGATCGGTTGCCTGGATGAAGCGCAGAGGCTGATTGACCAGGGCTCCAAGTTGCTGAGGTTCTTCCCTCAGTACCAGGAATGGCACATCGGCCAGGCGCCTTTCCGCAAGCTGCTGAGGGATGTGTTGGCGCCCTCTGGGGTGGCGCTGATGATCCCTGCTGTGATGGGGGTCACGGCGATCGGCGAGATGGCGGCCAAGATCAGCAACCCTGTAATCATCGATGCGATGCGCTACACGCACTGGGCCGAAGCGGCCGTGGTGATGCAGGACGTGCCCAACGTCTTCGTTGAGATCCACCTGGGCTCGTGGCTGGAGTGGATCAAAGCAGAAGTGGGAGCGGAGCGGGTCGTCTTCGGCTCTAATGCGCCGCTTTCGTACATCCCAGCGTCTACGGCGCAGATCGAATACGCCTCGGTTTCCGAAGAAGACAAGGCGCTGGTCTACGGCGGCAACCTGCGCCGCATTTTGGGAGTGTAGAGGAGGACTGCTGATGAAATGCATCGACGTTCACGCCTACTACGGGGGATTCGGCTTCCCTGGGCAGGCCCTGACCATTGCCGAGTCGCTGGCCTTCATGGAGCAACACGAGGTGGAGAGGGCCATCATGATGTCTTCCATGGGCATCCAGTATGACTTCGTGGCCGGCAATGCTGAGCTTGCCGAGGCCATCGCTCCTTTTGACAATCTCTACGGGTACGTCTACATCAACATGCATTATCCAGAGCTATCGCTGAAAGAATTGGAGAAGTACTTGACCAGCGATAAGTTCGTGGGAGGAAAGTACAACGGCGAGTACTGCCGGGCAGCGGCCTGCGCAGAAGAGAACCGCGTTGTCTTCGATCTGTTGGAGAAGCGCTATCGCAAGCCGTTACTTCTGCATACGTGGGGTTTGCCGGAACACGGCAACGTCGTTGCCTATAGTCTGCCTTCTCAGGCCCTGGAGCTCGCCCAGCAGCATCCCGAGCTGGCGGTCATCATGGGGCACATGGGCGGCACTGAGTGGATGAGCGCCATTCGAGCTGCGGCCGCGGCTCCGAACCTCTACACCGACATGCAGTCCTCCATTGCTGATCGAGACAAAGTGGGGGTCGCTGTACAGATGCTGGGGGCAGAGAAGGTGCTTTTCGGATCGGGAAGCATTGGCTGGGGACTGATGAAGCAGAAGGGGGCGGTGCTGGCTGCAGACATCACAGACCAAGAGAAGCACATGGTGCTCTACGAGAATGCCCGACGGCTGTTTGGCATCTGAGCATGCCATGTCCTCTCGGGGCCCCGGAACGGGCGAGCCTGCGCCGTGTCACCACCGCACTTGATGCAGGTGACGCACGTGGAACTCCCCGGGAATCGAGACACACACTCTGTGGATCCTCGGAAAGACACTGACGGAAGCATCCCCCTACGCCCGGTCACCCATGAGGGTCTGAGTGTTGGGCTCCGACGGTTGGGCTTGCAGTCGGGCGATAGAGTGATCGCACACTCGTCACTCTCCAGTTTCGGCGTGGTGGAAGGCGGAGCGCAGACGGTGATCGAGGCCATTCTGGCGGTCATCGGTCCCCAAGGAACGCTGATGGCGCCTCACTTCTTTTCACCTCATTATGAAGGTGACTTTGATCACCGTGACCCGCCGCCGACCTACTGTGGCGCTGTTCCGCGGCTGTTGCGAACCTGGCCTGGCGCGGTGTTCAGTTTCCATCCGAGCCATCCCATGGTGGTCGTGGGGCCCGACGCTGAGCAGTTGACCAGAGACCACTACCGAGTGTCGGCCGTGGGCAAGAACAGCCCGGCCGACCGTCTGGCGAAGATGGGCGGCAAGGTGCTGTTGCTGGGGGTCACGCAATGGGTCAATAGCATGATCCACGTCGGTGAAGCCTACGCTGCTGTGCCGTACTGGGGACAGCCACATCCCGACCGCCGCCGGGGCCGCTGGGCGATCATGCCCGATGGCCAAAGAGCTTGGGTGCCGCTGCCAGAGACGCCGGGCGATAGTGCCGGCTACCACAGACTCGATCCTTTCTTGATTGAGCGGGGACTGATCGCGTTCGGACTCATTGGCCGGGCGCGCTGCCGCCTGATGGCCGGTCAGGCCCTCATCGACGCTGTGGTGGAATTCCTGCGCCGGGATCCTGGCGGGCTCCTCTGCGATCAGCCTGATTGCTACTACTGTGTGTGGGCTCGACAGTTCCTGTCCGACGGTACCAAGGCTACTGAGGATGTAGTAGACGAACCACGTGTGGGCTCAAT
>CAZPMV010000016.1:4446-20901 GCA_964587335.1 uncultured Anaerolineales bacterium | reverse complement strand
ATCACCGGTGATGTTCAACTCGTCCGGCGTCTCAACCGAGATGCCATTCTAGGTTTGATCCGAGAACGCGAACCCATCTCCCGCACAGATTTGGCCCGCCTGACCGAGCTGACGCCAGCAACTGCTTTTTCCATTGTTGAGGAGCTAGTGCAGGATAGGCTGGTGCAGGAGAGTGGCATGGGACCGTCGCGGGGAGGTCGTCGCCCCATGCTCTTCGAGTTCAATTCACGATCCAAAGTCGTCATCGGAGTCAACATCCGCAGCGCCCAGGTGCTGGGGGTCTTGGCCTATCTGGATGCCAAGCCCCAGGTGACCATCGCTCGCGACTACGATCTCAAGGGTGGGGACGATGTAGTGCAACTGGTGAAAGACATCATTCGGGAGTTGATCGCCGCCTCACCCCTGCCGATGGCGCAGTTGATGGGGATTGGCTTGGCAGTGCCTGGTCTGATTGATGTCGACCGGGGAGTGGTGGTGCAATCGGAAAACTGGGATTGGGAGGAGCTGCCGCTACGGGACATCCTGGCCGAGGATTTCGACACCCCGATCTACGTCGAAGAAGACGACAACGCGCTGGCTCTCGGGGAAGGCTTCTTTGGGGCAGGACGGGGGGTATCCAACATCGTCTGCGTCAAGATCGGCCGGGGGCTCGGTGCGGGCATCGTTGTCGACGGCATGCTCTTCCGGGGCCCAGATAATACCGCTGGCGAGATTAGCCACATTCTGGTCGACCCCGACGGCCCGCAGTGCACCTGCGGCAACTACGGCTGTCTGGTGCGGATGATCTCAGCCCCGGCCATCGCCGAACGGGCCATCAAGGGTCTCAAGCAGGGAGCGATCTCCTCGCTGAGCGGCCGGGTAGGTGACGATCCCGAGAAGGTGAACGTGGCCATGATCGCCGAGGCTGCCAATGCAGGGGACGCCTTCGCTCACCAGATCATGGAGGAGACGGGTCGCTATCTGGGCATAGGGATTGCTACCCTGGTCGACTTGCTCAATCCTGACCTGGTGATCATCGGCGGCGGGGTGATCTTGGCTGGGTCCCCCTTGCTCGAGCCAGCTCGCCACGTGGTGAAGCTGCGCACCTTCGCCGCTCCTGGCGAGCGCGTGCGGATCGTGGCGGCACAACTGGGAGTTGAAGCGCCGGCGATCGGCGCGGCGACCTTGGTGATGACACAGGAGGGCGCCCTGCCGACGCGGGGGTTCGCAGGCTTCGACTGATCAGAGGTCGAAAACCCGGAGGGCATTGCCATAGAGTACCTGAGACCGATCTTGCTCCGTAAGATCGGCGTCGAGGATCGCACCCTTCTGCAGGAAAAGGCTTCCCTCGGTGGCGCCCGATCCAAAGAGCACCCGATCGGCCCCCAGCATCCGCACGGCCACGCCAACCTTGTCCTGGTCAGCATACGAGGCACAGGTGTCCAGGTACAGATTGGGAGCCTTTTCGGCAGCGCGTATGGCCGACATCCATTCCGTGCCTCCCATGTGTCCCATAACGATCTTCAATTGGGGGTGGGCAAGAGCCAGCTCCATAGCCTGCGCGGGCAGGCTGTAGGCCACAACGTTGCCGTGTTCGGGGAGGCCCCAGGTGTGCAACAGCAACGGTTTCCGATAGGTCTTTTCGAGCAGGGTGAAGACATCCTTGTTTTCCGGCGCGCAGGCTGCGGAGCGCGAGTATTCTCCATTGTACTTCACCCCGACGAACTTGTCCGTTCCCAGGTACTTCTCCATCTCCCGCAATGAGCGCTCTGGGTAGTGCATGTTGATATAGACATAACCATAGAGGTGTGGGTGAGGAGCAATGGCTTCGGCCAGCTTGGTGTTGCCGGCTACGAAATCGTATTGGATCGACTGGGCTGACATCAGAATCGTCTTTTCCACCTGGGCTTGCTCCATCTGTGCCAGGATGTCAGCTATGCTCATGTCGAGTATCGGGAATCCCCACTTGCCGAAGTAGCAGTGGACGTCAACACATTTCATCAGCGTCACCTCCGTGCATGATGCCGGGGTCAACAAGGCCAAGCAACGTTTGCCCCCAGCTTCTTATAGTACCGACAAGAATTCACTCGTAGTATACCTCAGGGCGGCCACCGTGTCAAGCCCAGGCCACGGCGCGAAGGCCGCAGCAGACCACACTCGGCTGTTGTGAGAGCACCGAGATAGCGGAGGCTATGTTGATGGAACAGGCATCGAAGGAGAGGCTGGTTACTCTGGCTGAAGCACGGCGAGGACCCATGGTGGGGTTCTGCCGTCAGTTGATCCAAACTCCAAGCATGTCCGGCCAGGAGGGCGAGGCCGCCCGGCTGGTACGGGCGGAGATGACACGGCTGGGCTATGATCAAGTCTGGATTGACGACGTGGGCAACGTCATCGGGCTGATTCGCGGCAGCGGTGGTGGCCCCCGTCTTCAGTTCAACACGCATCTGGACCACGTGGATCCCGGCGATCTGGCTGCCTGGCCGTATCCTCCCTACGGTGGTGAAGTCCACAATGGTGCGATCTGGGGCCGGGGTGCGTGTGACATCAAGGGGCAGACGGCAACGCAGGTCCACGCCATGGCCGCGCTGAAGGCAGCCGGCTTGCCGCATCGTGCCGATATCTATGTGGTCGCCGTGGTGTTCGAGGAATTGGGCGGCCTGGGCACGCGTCGCCTGGCCGAGACACTCCCCTGTGACTACGCCGTGATTGGCGAGGCGACGGGCAATCGGCTGATGCGCGGCCACCGCGGGCGCACCGAGGTCGTGGTGCGCTTCCGCGGCCGCTCGGTCCACGCCTCCATGCCAGCACTGGGAATCAACCCACACTACAGCGCGGCCTGCTTCCTGACTGGGGTGCGGGACATGCCGATGATCGAAGATCCCTTCCTGGGGCCAGCCACGGTGGCTCCGACCCTTTACCTGACCGACCAGACCAGTCCCAACGTGGTGCCTGGTTTCGTCGAACTGCGCCTGGACTGGCGGCAGGTGCCGGGCGAGGACTCTGAGAGCATCATCGGTCGCCTGCAACCGCTACTGGAAGCCAGCCTGAGCAGTGGCTGTCGCGGCGATCTCAACGTGCCGGAAGGGACCTTTACCACCTGGACTGGCCAGCAACACACTTGTCCCATCGTTTTCCCATCCTTCGTGCTCCCTGCCGAACATCCGCTGGTCACTGCGGCCCAGGCTGCACTTGAAGGGCTATTCGGACGCCAGGCGCCGGTGGGACATTGGCGCTTCGCCACCGACGGCGGGGCCTTGATGCAGGCAGGGGTGCCATGCATCGGCTTTGCCCCTGGCGACGAGGTGCTGGTGCACACTGCTCAGGAGCATATCTCGATTGACGAGATGGTGGAGGGGATGGCTGGATACATGGCCCTGGCCTTGGCGCTGGGGGAACTATAACAACTATAGGATGGAGATGACATCATGATCAACAAACATGACACCAAGCGTATCCTGAACCAAGTGGACGAGATGCGAGACGAGATCATCGAGTTGGAGCGGACGTTGGTCCGCTTCGACAGTGTCAACCAGCCTCCCTGGGGGAATGAGGGTCCCTGCCAGGTCTTTGTTGCCGAGCGGATGCGAGAGATGGGACTCACGGTGGATTGCTTCACGCCGGATGAGGTGCCGGGGCTCAAGGAGGACCCTGCCTATCTGCACGGGCGGGACTACACCGACCGGCCCAACGTCGTTGGCACTTTGGCGGGCATTGGCGGCGGACCCAGCCTCCACCTGGCCGCGCACGTCGACGTCGTCCCCATTGAGAAGCCGGATGAATGGATTGTGGAGCCGTTCAGTGCAGACATAATCGAGGGCAAGATCTACGGCCGCGGCTCGGTGGACGATAAGGACGGACTCACCGCCATGCTGGGTGCGCTGCAGGCCATCCAGAAGGCCGGGTACCGGGTGCGGGGCGACTTGATACTGAGCAGCTACGTGGATGAGGAGTTCGGCGGCGGGAACGGCCTGTTGGCGATAGTGCGCAAAGGGTATCACGGCGATGCGGCCATCAACTGCGACGGGGTGAGTTTCCTGCTCTGGGTGTCCAACACCGGTGGCGGCCCTTTCCGGGTGCTCCTCCAGAGCCGCAAGCAGACATCCCATCCCACTCCCGCCATGCGCCGGGTGCAGGCTGCTTGCAGGGAGGCGCTGGCTGAGCTCAGTCGGTGCTGGATGCCGTATTGGCGGCACCCCCTGTATCCAGAGGGCACCTCGTCGATACTGAAGAAAGAGCCCATCGAACTCAAGGACTGGGAAGAGGGGTTGACGGCATGGAATTGGCGCAGCCACGGCCCCGCCTGCGGTATCAGCGGCTACGCCACCACGCTGCCTGGGCAGGATCGGCTGCAGGCCCAGGCGGAGATCATCACTGCAGTGGAGGAAGCCTACGCCGGCTGCGACTGCTCCGATGTGTACCCTCCGCGGGTGGAATGGGTCTATCGCTTCATGGACGCCAGCGAGGTCTCGCCCGACGAGCCCATTGTGACCACGGTTGGCCGGGCCTACCAGAGCGTCACGGGCCGGGCACCCGAGATCACGGGCGGTCTCCGCTCCGACCTGTATATGCTGGCGCTGCATGGTGGGCTGCCCACCCTCTCGTTCGGAGTAGGAGATGTGCTGACCGGTTCGGGCTCGGCACATGAACCCAATGAGCGAATTGACATTGATGGCGAGCTGATCCCCTACGTCAAGGTTCTGGCCCTGGCTATCATGGACTGGTGCGGCTACGAATAGCTGATTGTGAGTGGCTGGCTAGGAGGTGGCTAGTGCGAGAGGTTGACGTAGGAGAGGCTAGTCTGCGCAAGTATCCGGAGTGGATCGTGCTGATCGTCACCACTGACGCTGCGGGCATGGTCAACGTCATGCCGGCGGGGTGGTCCATGTTTACCTCCCACAACCCGCCCATGGTTGCTGTCTCAGTGGCTCACAGTCGCTACACCCATGGTCTGCTCCGTGCAGGCTGCGAATTCACAGTCGCTTTCCCTGGTCCGGGGATGGGCGCAGCCATCCGCTGCTGTGGCACCCGCTCCGGTTGCCAAGGGGATAAGGTAGGTGACTCCCAACTGCGGCTGCAACCTGCCCGGCGGATCAGGCCGCCGTTGCTAGAAGGAGCGGTCGCCAATCTGGAATGCCGGCTGGTGGCAGAACTGAGTACAGGGGATCATACCATCTTTGTTGGGGAAGTGGTGGCGGCCCACGTGGAGGAGGACGTGCCCGGCCGCTTGCTCAACTTCGGGCCCGGACTCTACGCTTTGGCGCGGCCAGTGCCTGGCAGCGAATTCCGCTTCGAGCCCTAGGGCTTCGCCGGGCGGTCGCTCTCCACCATGCTCCTCCGCAAACCGAGCAAGGTGAACGGTCGCAGAGTCAATTCGTGAAACTCGGCAGCATGCCGCATCTCGGCCACGATGCCATCGAGTACCTGGCGACGGAACTCGGCTGGGTCACTGTAATCGAAGAGATTGTGGGTGTAGACCACCAGCAGCGGCTGTTGAGCAGCATCGAGTTGCCGCTTCAGTGCCTTGCGGATCGTGTAACCGTGAGCCCGCGCATCCACCAACTCGATCCGCAGATCCAGAGGTGTCCGGCCTCCCCACATCATGCTTTCCCAGTCCACCGTCACCGGCACCTCAAGAAAAGGAAGATCACCAGCCAGCAGCCGATTGGCTCGATGGGCAAAATGAGGGTCAAGGGGGGCGCCGACCCAGTTGGCTCGGGCTTCCATGAAGTTGCGCTGGGGTAGCGAGACACTGCCAGCCAGGAAACCGAGGCGTACCAGCGTGGGGAAGGTAGCATCGTTGGCCGAGAAGTTGCCAGGGCGGAAGACGAAGGGAGTGAGCCCCAGGGCCTGGGACCACTGATCCATTGCTTCACGCAGCATCTGATCCTGCTCCTCAGAGGTGAAGGCTCCGAAGAAGTCGGGGTAGCCATGATCCTGAGGATGGTAGTGCAGCCCTAGCTCGATGCCGGCCCCGGCCAATTCCAGGAAGGTGGTCCGATACCGCTCTGCCGCCTGAGGCACAATGAAAAGCGTGGCTCTCAGACCCTGTTCCAACAAGGTCTCACAGTAGCCGCGGATAGAGCGTTCCCCCAGTTCCCAGGTGACCGGTCCTCCCTGGCAGGCTAGTTCGTCGATCTGCTCGCAGTCCATCATAAAACAGGCGTAGAGTTCGTTGCTGTTCATGTGCTCTGGTTCGCTCCTGTATGCTACCACCGTAGCATTTTGTAGTTCTTATAACAAGCGAATTGTAGCACAGCCGCTTCATTCTGTCAAGAACGGCGAATGGGTCTGACAACAGGAAGCGAATCAGCGAGTCAGCGAATCAGCGAGTCAAGGAATCAGTGAGTCAACGAATCAGCGAGTTGGCAGAGATGCCCATTCGCCTATTCGCTGCTTCGCCATTTGACCGCTTGCTTGACCGATTTGTTCTTCAGAACAGCTTGATTTCACAGCCGAAGTGCGTTGCACCTGAGCCAGTCTGAATACGTCACGGTTTCTGGAGAGTCGGTGCGTGCGCCAAAGCTGTGACAAAGGAGTTGCGAGATGAAACGCTTGGCGATTGGAGGTGAGATCGTCTGGCGACCTACGCCGGAGTACGTGGAGCGCAGCCATTTGAAGCGCTTCATGGATCGTCACGGGATCACCACTCTCCACGAGCTGCATGAGCGCTCGATCACTGACCTGGAATGGTTCTGGAACGCGGTGCTGGAAGACTTGGACGTTGAGTTCTACGAGCCATATAGCCAGGTGGTGGACCTGGCGCGGGGCGTCGCCTGGCCTAGCTGGTGCGTGGGCGGCAAGATGAACATCGTCCATAATTGCCTGGACAAGTGGATGGGCACGGTGAAGCAGAATCAGGCCGCCATCCGCTGGGAGGGCGAAGAGGGCGCTGTGCGCGTCCTGACCTACGGCGATCTGTACCGAGAGGTCAACCGCATGGCCAACGGGCTGCGCGGTCTGGGCCTGGGCAAGGGCGATGCCGTCGGCCTTTACATGCCCATGACCCCTGAGATCGCCATCGCCCTGCTGTCTGTCGTCAAGATTGGTGGCATCGTTTTGCCCCTCTTCTCAGGCTATGGGGCAGGAGCTGTGAGCACTCGCCTGGCGGACGCTGAGGCCAAAGCGCTGTTCACCACCGATGGAGCCTATCGGCGGGGCAAGATTGTGGCCATGAAATCCATAGTTGATGAAGCTTTACATGAAGTGCCTACCGTGAAGCACGTCATTGTCTATGATCGCGTCGGCATGGCGGTGCCCTGGACCGAAGGGCGTGACCTGCGGTGGAACGATCTCGTGGCCGCGCAGCCCATCACGGCTGAGACGGAGCGCACCAGCGCCGAGGACCCCCTGATGATCATCTACACCTCGGGCACCACGGGGCGGCCCAAGGGCGCTGTGCACACTCATTGCGGCTTCCCGGTCAAAGCGGCCCAGGACATGGCTCATGGGTTGGACCTGCAGGAACACGATACCCTGTACTGGATGACCGACATGGGCTGGATGATGGGGCCGTGGGAAGTGTTTGGTACGCTGATCCTGGGCTCGACCATGATGTTCTACGACGGCGCGCCAGACTATCCGGATGTGGACCGGCTGTGGGCGCTGGTGGAGCGGCATGGCATCACTGCCCTGGGGGTGTCGCCCACCCTCGTCCGCGTACTCATGCCTCGTGGCGACGAGCCGGTGAAGAAACATGACCTCTCATCGCTGAGGATCTTCGGCTCCACCGGCGAGCCGTGGAACCCCGATCCCTGGCTGTGGCTGTTCCACACTGTGGGCCGAGGGCGGGTGCCCATCATCAACTACTCTGGGGGGACGGAGATCTCGGGTGGCATCGTCATGGGCAATGTGCTAACGCCGCTCAAGCCGTGCGCCTTTTCCGGCCCCTTGCCGGGAATGGCCGCTGATGTACTGGACGAGGAGGGCAACTCCGTGAGGGGCCAGGTGGGCGAGCTGGTGCTGCGCGGGCCCTGGATCGGGATGACGCGCGGTTTCTGGAAGGATCCCCGTCGTTACCAGGAGGTCTATTGGTCGCGCTGGCCGAACGTGTGGGTCCATGGCGACTGGGCCATTGTGGACGGCGACGGGCTGTGGTACATCCTGGGTCGGTCCGACGATACTATCAAAGTCGCTGGCAAGCGGCTGGGACCGGCCGAGGTGGAGTCGGTGCTGGTGGGGCATCCACTGGTGGCCGAGGCGGCGGCCATCGGCGTGCCTGATCCGCTCAAGGGGCAGGCGGTGGTTATGTTCTGTGTTGTGCAGCCTTCCGTGAGGCCTGGCGATGCTCTGCGCGACGAATTGAAGGCGTTGGTGGTGCAGCAAATGGGCAAGCCCCTGGCTCCGAAGGATGTCATCTTCGTATCCGATCTCCCCAAGACGCGCAACGCCAAGGTCATGCGCCGCCTGATCCGTGCCGCCTATCTGGGCGAGGATGCCGGCGACCTGTCGGCGCTGGTCAACCCCGAGGTGCTGGAAGAGATCCGCTCGGCGCGACCGACGTTGCTGAACTGAAGCCATAGTCGCTTTTGCCCCATTTGCATGACTGGAGTCGTCACTCAACGCCATTGAGTTAAGGTGTAGCATAGGGCCTTGTGCCCGATTTTTCGCTGCCACAAGACGCCCGCAAGTTGCTAGACTGCGCCTAACTTGATGACATTGAGTCGTCACTAGGGGCAGAATCGCCAATGTCCAGATAAGAAACATAAGAAACAGATGGAGGAGGTCAATATGCCAGGTGGCTACATGGGCAGATTCCTGTGGGTCAACCTCGACGACGGATCCATGCGCGAGGAGATCCCCGACGAGGCTCTGCTGCGCGATTTCGTCGGCGGCTACGGTGTGGGCGCGCGACTGCTCTATGACCGGATGCAGCCAGCAGTCGATCCACTAGGGCCGGACAACGTGCTGGGTTTTGTCACCGGCCCTCTGACCGGGACGCCCACCCCTACTGCCACGCGTTGGACGCTGGTCGGCAAGTCACCCCTCACCGGTACCTGGGGCGATGCCAACTCCAGTGGGTTCTTCGGCGTGGCCCTCAAGCGGGCGGGCTACGACGCGGTCTTCTTCACCGGCATCGCCGCACGGCCTGTCTACCTCTACCTGGACGACGGCCAAGCGGAACTCCGGGACGCCAGCGGCCTCTGGGGTATGGACTGTTACGACGTCGAGGACTGGGTCAAAGCCGAACTGGGTGGCGACGTCGAGGCCGCCTGCATCGGACCGGCAGGCGAGAAGCTCGCCTTGATCGCTGCGGTGATCCACTACAAGGGGCGTGCTGCTGCCCGTTCCGGCCTCGGGGCGGTGATGGGGGTCAAGCGGCTGAAGATGATCGCTGCTCGAGGTAGCATGGAAGTCCCTCTGGCCGATCCCGACGCTGCACGGGCATTGCGTCGCAAGTATACCAAGGAGATCACCAGCGGCGTTGGTTCTGCTGATTTCTACCGCCAGACGGGCACTCCGGGCTATACGCCTATCGGCGCCGATAACGGTGATTCACCCACGCGCAACTGGGGAGCCAGTGTGCGTGCCTTTCCGGGCGTTGAGCCTCTGGAATTCGAGAGCTTGCTCAAGCATCGGGTGAAGCGGGAATCCTGCTGGCAATGCCCCATCGCCTGCTGGGGCACTAGCCGCGTCGAGTATGGTGGGCAGATGATAGAGGCGCACCAGCCGGAATACGAAACCGCCTCGGCCTTCGGCGCCATGACTCTGAACAATGACTACCCGTCCCTCATCAAGGCCAATGACACATGCAATCGCTATGGCCTGGACACCATCTCGGCAGGTGCTTGCTTGGCCTTTGCCATCGAATGCTACGAGCACGGCCTTATCGGTGCGGAGGATACGGGAGGGATCGAGCTGGCCTGGGGCGATCACGAGGCCATGAACGCCATGCTGGAGAAGATGGCTCGTAGAGAGGACTTCGGCCATGTGCTGGCTGATGGAGTGAAGCGGGCGGCTGAACGGCTAGGGCCGGCGGCCGAGCCCTTCGCCATACACACCGGTGGGCAGGAACTGCCGATGCACGATCCCCGCTACGAACCAGGGATGGGGGTGATCTACAAGATGGACGCCACGCCCGGCCGTCACACCCAGGCTTGTCAGTACTTGGTGGCGCCCGGTTTTCCGAGCGACAGGCCAGGTTTCGGCGAGGATCCAGAAAAGCAGGCGGGACGGGGCCGCTGGGTCAAAGAGGCCAGTTGTCTATGCCACACGATGAACGCCTCGGGGGTTTGCCTTTTCGGTTACCTGTCGACGCATGCCCCCTTCCTGCCGGAGTTCATGACCGCGGTCACCGGGTGGACGTTCACCTTGGATGACATGCTGCTGGTAGGCGAGCGGATCGCCAACCTGCGGCAGGCTTTCAACGTACGGGAGGGCATCAACCCGGTAGCCCAGCCGATCCCGGGCCGGGCCTATGGCATGCCGCCCCTGTCTGATGGTCCTACCGCGGGCATCACTGTCCAGATCGAGCAGATGCTTCGGGAGCACCTGGAGGAGATGGGCTGGACGCAAGATGCGGCGGTGCCCAGGCGTGAGGTGTTGGAGCGGCTGGGACTGGGAGAGATAGCCCAAGACTTGTGGGAGTGAAACCAACGCTCGCTACTGGCCCGCCTCCGGTCGAAGCCGAATGCGACTGGGGATTGGACACCATCTGAGGACGGTTGGCCACTTGACAAAACGGGCAGAGATGTGCTACAATGCAGTTAGTATAGACTCTATCAAATCTAACGGAGGTTTGCCAATGAAGGTCAAGGCGCACATCTTGAAAAACCGTCGGTTTGACAACTGGGACAGCGAGATCCTGGGCCGCTGGACCTGGCATGATCTCAGGGCTGATCCTGGCTACTACCACGATTGGATCTCTTTCGATGGTGTGGCCTGGCATCCGACGCTGAAGCAGGTCTATTGCGGTCTGTCTGTTCTCGACAACGACATCTTCCAGGCACTGGATCCCACCACGGGTGAGTTCCGCTCTTTGGGCTTCCAGCAAGTTGGCGACCGCTTCGATGCCAAGTTCCATCGCAGCCTGGAGCTGGACGATGATGGCTCCTTCTACTGCGCCACAGCCTTGCTGCACGATCAGGACGTGCAGTTCGACGCTGCGGGTGGCAAGCTCCTGCGTTTTGACCCCTTCACGGAGACGTTCCGTGTGCTGGCCGTGCCCGTGCCCAACCACTATGTCCAGTCCATCACTCTGGATCGCCAGCGGCGGATCATCTACGGCTTCACATATCCCGGCGAGTATTTCTTCCGCTATGATATTGAGACTGGCCAGAGCCGCACCCTCGCCTTCGTCGGCAACGGCATCTCCATGTGCCAACCCCACTACTTCGTTGTGGACGGTGAAGGCGTCGTCTGGGCCACCTGGGGCCAGACGCGGGCCTTCGAGGACGTGCCGGTGCTCAACTTCCACCTCTTCAAGTACGACCCAGCGGCCGACGAGTTCACCTGGTTTCCCTTTGGGCTGCCGCGAGCCACTGAGGATGACCTGGGGCTTGTGGATGGGATGCTGCTGGCCAGTGATGGCATGATCTACATCGGCACCAAGGTCGCCAGTCTGATCCGGCTGGATCCCCGTACGGCAGAGCTGGAGTTGCTTGGCCGTCCCGGCCCCCAATCCCGCATGGCTGGTCTGGCCGAGGGGAGCGACGGACGCATCTACATGGCCTGTGGCACCTTCGACGAGACGAGCATCTTCGCCTACGACCGGGAGCAGGGAGTGTTCATAGACCACGGTCACATCTATGACCAGGAACTGGACACCGGCCCAGTCCGCATCCACGACATCGCTATCACCGAAGACCTGGTGATCTATGGTGGCGAGAACGACAACGTGACCCGTTCATCGTACCTTTGGGAGTGTCGGATCAGGGGCTGAGTCACTCATCGGGAGGAATCCAGGACTTCACTGAAAGGACAGTCCTACTGCGTGGAGCGCGGAGTCCGCAGAGAAAGAATGATGGAAGGCCACGCGAATCAGCGAACAGGCGAATGGGCGTCTCTGCCGACTCGCTGATTTGTTGACTCGCTCATTCGCTCATACGGGTTGCCGTCAGTGTAGTAGACGTGATCGCAGCAGTCGTTCCCCTCCATTAGCGTCTGGGTGCGCAGGAAGCGGATGCGGGGGTTGAAGGCGGCTGCGATCGGGCCGTCAGCCTCACAGATCCAGAATCCAATGTCCTCGGCGCCCAGCGAGCGAAAGACATTGGCCCACAGGCAATGCGTGAACCTGTACGCCTGCCTGGTGTCGCTGTCCTCCACTTTTACCCACTCGTGGGAACCGCGACACCCCTGCTCCAAGGCCGTACAGAAAGCCCTGAGACTGTTGTCTGTGGCCTGCGCTCCTCTCTCAGCCGCCATCCTTATCCGGGTGCGTTCCTGTTGATCGCGGAGGGTCTCCCACGCCTCTGATCCACACACCTCTTGGATTGCACGAACTGCCTCTACGTACATCAAGACCGCACTGGTCATTTTCCGTTCCAGTATCTCCAGGAACTTCTGCTCGGTCTCTGCGTTCACAGGATGGGGCAGTGCTCGCTGCAAGGATCCCTTGGCGAGTGGGACCCCTTCGTCAACTTGCTTGCGCACGATGTCACTCCCCATTATTGCACTGCCGCAGGCGCCGCATCAATTCACCGTCCCGGGCTGCGATGATTGCTTGGGCTTTCGCTCGCGTCCAGCGGTAGAAGCCTTCACCGGTCTTGCTGCCGAGTTTGCCTTGCTGCGCCTTTTGCGCCAGAAGCGCCGGCGGCTCAGTGGAGCAGTCCAATTCGGGCAGCAGGTAGCGCGCAATGGCGAGGAAAACGTCCAATCCTCCCAGATCCGCCGTTTCCAACGGGCCGATGACGGCGAGACGCCTGCCGAAGCCGGTCTTGACCACCGTATCCACGTCGGCGACGCTGGCGATCCCCTGTTCCACAATGGCCAGTGCCTCTCGCAGGAGCGCAAACTGCAGACGGTTGCCCACGAAGCCGGGCACGTCCTTGTGCACGACTACTGGCGATTTGCCCATCCGCTCTATGATCCGGCAGGCGAGCGCTGTAGTCTCGTCGCTGGTCTCGTCGCCGCGGACCACCTCTACCAGAGGGATCAAGTGCGGCGGGTTCCAGAAATGAGTGCCCACCACCCTGTCTGGGCGGGTCGTAGCCGCGGCGATGCGGGTGATGCTGAGCCCCGATGTGTTGGTAGCCAAGACTGTATGCTGCTGGCATAGCCTATCCAACTCCCGGAAGATGTCCTGCTTTAGTGCCAGATCCTCGGCCACGGCCTCCACCACGAAGTCCGCCTCCGCTGCCGCTTCGCCCAGGTCTGCGGTAGTACGAATGCGTCCAAGAACAGCAGGCACATCCTCCAGGGCGATCAGCTTGGCCTCACAACAGGCGCGGATGTTGATTTTGATCCGTGCCATCGCCCCTTGCAGGACGTCGCCTCTCAAGTCATGAAGTGCGACCCGGTGGCCCGAGCGGGCGAACTCCTGAGCGATTCCATGTCCCATGGTGCCGGCCCCGATAACAGCCACTTCCTGCATTTCACCACTCCCCACGCCTTTGCCTTCCATGTTTACCTTATCCCGTCTCTGTGTACCGGACACTTCTCCGGCAAGTCGCCAAGTGGGACGCGGACAGACGCCGAGGGCCGCGGACAATGGGGACAATTGGGCGAAAGAAGAAGAAAAACATCCGTGTTTGTCCGTGTTCATCCGCGTCCTGGCGAAAGTGTGCGGTAGTGAGTCCCGTCTAGTCCAACCTGGCCATCAGCAAGGGCACCAGCATTTCCCAGGGGGAGAGTCCACCGTGCAGGCCCAGCAGTGGCTCCTCTCGCTCCTTGTAGTCCAGCATGTAGTCACCTCGGGCCAACACTGCCAGATCTCCCAGGCGGCAGGGAGACTCGGCAGCCGGCCGACCGGGCCCCAGGAGGCCCGCTGCCAGAGCGGCAGCCGAGTCGACGACTGCAAACTGTTCGGCGAGATGGTCGTGCAGGTAGCGCCGCGCCGCCTCCACCTGCCCCTGACGAGCAAAGAGGTACGATGACCGGGGCCCGCCAGTGGGCGGCAGCAGCAGGCAATCCTGTAGCACGGGGTGCTCTGAAAGAAGGATGGAGCTCTCTGTGGTTCCTGCTATCTGGCCGTGGTCTGCGGTGATCACCAATAGGGTTCCCTTTCGCTCTGCCTGGGACAGGTCACGTAGGAATTCCCGCTCCAACGAGAAGGCCAGGTTGCGTAGTTCGGCGCGCCAGGATCTGCTGTCTGGTCCCCGGTGGTGGCTGATGGTGTCCACTTTGGCCCAGTAGGCCACAAGCAGCAGCCGCTCATCCAGGTGAGCTGCCAGCAACTCCCTCAGACAGACCCACATGTCTGCCGCTGTGATGAATCCCTTGACCTCCGCCGCGCCTCGAAAACACAGCCGCGAGAGGGCGCTATCGGCCAGACGGCGGCGGATCAGAGTGCGGGTGACGATGCCCTGCTTGGCCAGGGTCTCGGCCAGGCCGGGAACCGGCAGGAACTCCTCCGGGATCATTCCCTGTTCGACCATCTGATCTCGACGAGGCTGTCCCGCCGGGCTGAACCCGAGCGTATCCACAACGAGACCAAAGTCCCGCAGGTATAGGTTGTGGCCCACCAGGCCGTGTTGCGCCGGCGCGTAGCCTGTCCACAGAGTGGGCAGGGCAGACGTAGTGGTACTCGGAAAGACCGAGGTGATGGGGACCAACCGACCGCCCTGGGCCAGCCGGGCGAAAGTCAGATCGTGCTCGTCTTGCACCATCTGGCGCAGGCGCAGCCAGCCGACGGCATCGAGAATGATCCATACCACCCTGTGGACGGCGGTGGCCAGGTCAGCCCACATAGCGTCCGGCAGAGGTGGAGCCGCGCCATCCAGCCCTCCTCCCAGTAGGGCGGCGAGGGTGCCCGGCACATTGGCGATGGAGAGGTCGTAGTGCGGGAGCACGAACTCGGCGGGCAAGCCCAGCCTGGCCTGCGCAGGCGACCTCTGCTCCGACAGATAGCGCTCAAGTCCCGAAGCGGACTGGAAAGGGGGCTCCACGATCTGAGCAGGCATCCTCAGCCCCTGCGGAACCTGGCGACTACCTCGTCCACGGCCTGGCACTCATGACCACTGACCTTCGGCTGGTGGTCTCGGAGGATTTGCTTCCAACGAGCCTGGGCTCGTATGCAGGGATCTTCATAGGGCGACCTCATACCGCTTGCGTCGAAGAGGTCTTTGTGCAGGAACTCGTTGCCAGAGCGTAGGGTCTTCAACGTGTGTGGGTGAGACAGATAGTCGCCGCGGATGCCGACCTTGAGCTGCAACTCCACGGCGAGTGTTTCATCGCTGACTTCCATACCCTGCCGCACGCGCAACATGTTGCGGAGCATCTCATTGTGCAAGATGAGCAACTCATAGCAGGCCGCACTGCACCGGGAAGCGGTGCCAGCGTTGACTGTGACGTGTATGCCAGCGAGCAGAGCTGCTTGTATGCTCTCGGTGAACTCAAATCCGGCCTGCAGATCGGCGATCTTGGAGTCGGCCGATGGGCAGGAATAGGACGGGATGCCATATCTGCGAGACTGTTGGGCGCCGACTCCGATGGCAATTGAGTACTCGGGGCCAGCCTCCTCGATTTCAGCGGTGCGCATGTCCAGCTTGATCTGTCCCCAGTCCATCAAGCAGGGTGACCCGGGCCGTGCAGACTGAACTATACAAAGGCCAGCCAACTCCTCGGCGGTTTTCATTACCAGGGAACCGGCCATAGTTGCCGGGCCTTGGGCCCCCATAATCGCCCCGCCCATGAGGACGATGGGCAGCCCTTCGCTGGCAGCCAAAAGCAGCGTTGCCGCGGCCTCTGCGTCGATCTCGTAGCCTGGCACTATCGTGGCCAACAACCCAATGATCGGCCTCTGGGACAGATCGTCGTTGCCAGCGAGGGCCTTGGCCATTTGCACGAAGGCTTCGTTGGCACGGGATTCCACGGGGCAGGCCAAGCAGAACTTGGTTGTGTTCTTGAGCATCTCAGCGCAGCTCAGGATCTCTCCCATACCCGGCGGAGCGTCGCGTCCTTCCACGGCGGGGAGGTTGATGTCAACACAGTCGAGCGCGTCCACAATGCGGGCGAGGTTCCGCTCGTCCTCCAGCGTCGCCGGGCGGCGTGTCCAGCCCGGGTAGTCCAGGATCTCGGTCATCGTGCCGCCGATCAGGTGGTGATGTTGGTCGCTGCCGATCTCCAGGACGCCGCCAAGGCGATCGTAGACATTGAAGGTGGGTGGTGCGCTGGCGATGGAGCGTTCCACTAGATCGCGAGGTAAACGTGCTACGTTCTTGTTGACTATCGTGGCGCCAGCTCCCGCCAGAACGTCCAGAACCTCGCCGCTGTGGATGCGCACGCCCAACTCGGCCAGGATTCGGCAGGCAGCTTCGTGGATCTTGCCGAGGTCATGGTCAGTCGCTGGTTCCCAGTAGTGCATTTCTCCTCCTCAGAATC